>NZ_OY781470.1:0-310816 GCF_963676935.1 Halarcobacter sp. | reverse complement strand
TCTACTAAATGATTAACTTTTTCAAAAGTCAATTCATCACATCTATTTAAAGAAAAAGCTAAGGAATCATCATAAATACCTACATATAATGCAGTAGCACTATTTTTTGTAATATAAAGACCATTGAATCTAAAAAAATCGTATACAATCTCTGCCGTTGAGCTTTTCATAGGATCAACTAAATTTATTGTTCCAAAATTATCATTTGAAGCATGATGATCAAAGTTTATTAAAGGGATTGAATCATCAATCTCAAAACCAAATCTTTTTTTAGATGCACAATCACAAGATATAACCAAATCATAAAATTTTGGTAATTGATCTGTCATTTTGTCAAACCTACTGATAAAATCTAAATTTCTAGGTAAATCTGAACTTACATTAAAAACTTTATGTTTAATCTTATTTTCATACAATAGATTTGATAAAGCTAAAGCTGAAGAGATAGAATCTGCATCAGGATTAACATGTGTTATAATCAAAATATATCTACTACTTTCAATTAATTGTAAAGCTTTTGAAAAGTTTGTCATATTTATCTTGTTATTTAGAATAAAATCTTTTTTCATATTTTTAGTATGCCTAACTTTTATTAACCAATTGTAAATTAGTCAAATTTCATTGAAAAATCTAACCAAGTTGCCTGATGAATTATACTTCCACTACTAATAGCATCAACTCCTGTTAAAGCAAAATCCCTAACAGTATTTAATGATATATTCCCAGATGCTTCTAATAAAACATGAGGATGTACATCATTTCTAAACTTAACTACCTCTTTTATTTCTAGTGGAGTCATATTATCACACATTATAATATCAGCACCAGCTTCCATAGCTTCTTTTACTTGCTCAAAAGTTTCACACTCAATCTCAATTTTTGTTACCCAAGAGATTCTTTTTCTAGCATCTCTTATAAATGATTTTAAATCTGTAATTGTTCTTAAGTGAGTATCTTTTAACATTAAACAATCATCAAGTCCAAGTCTATGATTTATAGCACCACCTACTCTACTTGCATATTTTTCAAAATCTCTTAACTGAGGTCTTGTTTTTCTAGTATCAAGTAAAGCAACATCTAAATCTTCAATCTTAGATGCAAATTTATTTGCCATAGTAGCAATTCCACTTGCATGTTGTAACATATTTAAAAATGTTCTTTCACTAGATAAAAGGATTGAAGCTTTCCCTTCTAATATAGCAATAACATCACCTTTTTTTAATATTTGGCCATCATGCTTTAAAAACTTACAATCAAATTTTTCAGTTTTTGCCAAAGCTTTAGCATAAAGTTCACCTGCTAAAATACCATCATCTTTTGCAATTGCTTTTGCTTTAAATCTTCCCTTTGGAGCCACATCATAAAAAAGGTCTCCTCTACCATTATCTTCAATAATGGCATTTTTAACAAATTTCTTAATATTAATCATATCTCAAGCATCCTCTCTAGTGCAACTTTTGCCCATTTGATTACATCATCATTTACTTTTATTAATGTTTCTTCACTAATATTATTATCTTCAATCGATTTTAAAGTTTTATATACATCTTCTAATGTTGTTTCGTTCATTGTTGGACATTCAGGTTTTGTAGAACTTAATATATATGTATTTTTATCTCTTAATCTATTTACCATATTAAATTCAGTTCCAACTGCAACTTTTTGTTCAAGTGGCAACTCTTTTATATATTTTATAAGTTGAGAAGTTGAACCAACAAAATCAGCTGCATCACAAACAGCAGGATCGCATTCTGGATGAACTGCTACTAATATGTCTGGATACTTTTCTTTGTAAAACTCAACATCATCTACTGTAAAAAGTTGATGTACAGAACAAAAACCATTATAACATATAACATCTGCTTCATTTAAATCACTTCCATCTCCAACAACTGCTGATTTTAGGTTTAATGATTTTGCAAAATTTTGTCCTAAACATCTATCAGGAACAAAAAATATTTTTTTGCCAGATTCTAAACCTTTTTCAATAATCTTATAAGCATTTGAAGAGGTACAAACCATACCACCCATTTGTCCAACTTTTGCTTTTACTGCTGCACTTGAGTTTATATATGTTATTGGAAGTATATTTTCGTTTGGTATTCCCGCATCATTTATCATCTTAAGGTTTTGTTCATAATAACCTTCATCAATCATTCGTGCCATTGCACAACAGGCAACTTTTGGCATTAAAACTGTTTTTTCAGGGCTTAAAACTTTTACACTTTCACCCATAAAACCAACTCCACAAAATACAATATATTTTGAAGTTGTCTCTTTTGCTTTTTTTGCTAATTCAAGTGAGTCACCAGTAATATCTGCTAACTCAAAAACTTCGTCTCTTTGGTAGAAGTGTGCTACAAGTGTAACATCTAACTCTTCTTTTAATCTATAAATCTCTTCTTTTAAGTTCAATTTTTATACCTTGAGTTAAAAATTTATCAAATCATATTATTTAAATTAAATGGGAATATAACAAAATTTTAGTTATAATCCACTTACTAAAATTAAATACAAAAAAATACAAGGTTTTATATGGATTTTCTTTTTAACTTTAATATTCTGTTTTATCTTTTTGCATATCTTGCTGGTTCAATCCCTTTTGGTCTTCTTTTAGCAAATATTTTTGCAGGTGTAAATATAAAAGAGAGTGGAAGTAAATCAATTGGAGCTACAAATGTTTTAAGAGTTGTAAAAGAGACAAATCCCTCTTTAGCAAAAAAATTAAGTATTGCTACTGTTATCCTTGATGCTTTTAAAGGTGCAATTGTTTTACTTATAGCTATGACTTTAGATGCAAGTGCTTCAACTCTTTGGGCAATTGCAGTATTATCTGTACTAGGTCACTGTTATTCAGTATTTTTAGGACTTGAAGGTGGGAAAGGTGTAGCGACAGGCCTTGGAGTTTTTCTAGTTTTAATTCCAATACCAACATTAATCGGCGCAATTGTTTGGATTGTATTTGGGAAAATTTTAAAAATCTCATCTTTATCTTCACTATTAGGATTAACAGGTGTAGTTTTAGCAGCTATAATTTTAAATAATGGCTTAAATGTAGGTAGCAATGCACCTATTTATATAATCGCTTTTATTATCTACTATAAACATTTTCCAAATATTGTAAGATTAATCAAAGGCGAAGAAAAAAAAGTTATATAAATTTAACTTTTTTTTCAAAACTTATATAAAAATGAAAATAATTTTATAATATGAAAATATCTATCAACAACTTATCCTTTTATTGTATTATTGGGATACTTGACTTTGAAAGAAAAAAAGAACAAAAAGTTTTAATTAATCTCTCTTTTAAATACAAATTTAAAGATTCTTCTACTTTTATTGATTATGCTGAAGTTGCTAAAAATATAGAAGACATAATGAAAAAGGAAAAATTTGCTCTTATCGAAGATGCTATACTTTATTTGAAAACTTTTTTAAAAAATAAATATAAATTAAAAAAACTTAAGATAAATATTTCAAAACCTAATATTTTAACAAATTGTATAGTTTCTATTTCAAACAAATAAATAATTTTCTATTTTATGTTAAATTTAGCTTAAAAAACCCATCTTTCCTAATCTTTTAAACCACTTTAAGAAAACTTTTATTTTTACTTCTGTAAAATTTGTCCAACGGTCATCCGGAAAAGTATCTAAGTATATTTACTATAGATTGTTCGCGCGTCCGGTTAACTGATTAAAATTTCGAAATTTAGGAGAACAAATGAAAAAATTCGCAAAAATGAGTTTAGTAGCTGCTGTTGCAGTAGCTGGTATGACTTCTGCAAACGCTGCTTCTTTAACTGAAGCTATCAAAGGTGTTGAAATTTCTGGTATGGCAAGATACAGATTTGATGACATCAACGCAACTACTACTATTGGTGGAGTTAAATCAAACGTTACTACTGCTAATGATCAATTAAATGATTATGATGTTGAAGTTAATGCTGTAGTTCCAGTAAATGATATTACTACTTTCAATGCAAAAATTGATATTGCTGCTAATTTAACTGATTCAACTGGTGATGCAAAAGCTAATATCCAATTAGAAGATGCTTACTTTACATTCAAATTACCATATGCTACAATCATGGCTGGTAAACAAGATATCCCTGGACCAATGGTTGATGATGCTGAAGGTACTGGTATCGTTGCTTTAGTTCCAGTTGGAGATATGTTTACATTCGCTGCTGGTTACTTCAATAACCATGATGTAACTTCTGGTGGTGTAGCTACAACTGTTGCAAATGCACAAGGTACTGTTCAATATATCGATCCAGATTGGTTAGATGGTAAAGATGCAATTGAAGCTGCTATTTTAGCTTCTTTAGGACCAGTTAACGCTGAATTATGGTATGCAGATGTTGAAGATGCATTAGATGGTTACTCATTAAAATTAGCAGGTTCTTTAGGACCAGTTAATATTTCTTTTATGCACACAGATTTAGAAGTTGATTCTCATATTCAAAATGCTACAGTACCGTTAACTGTAGGAGCGGCTGCACCAATATTTGGAGCAGATAATGATGCTGAGTTAACTAAACTTGACTTAGATGCTACATTTGGAATGTTCACTGTTAAAGCTGGTTATGCTGTAACTGGTGATAACAATGACTTCGGATTAAACAGAGTTTCTATTGATAACGCTACTGGTGATGCTGCTTCTGAGTGGTTCTTTGAGCAAATCGAAATCGGTGATGATTCTGATGCTAGTGCATACTACTTAGGTGGTGAAGTTGCAATTGATAAATATACTTTCGGTTTAACTTATGCTAACTCTGATTCTGATGAAAGAGCAGTTGATACAACAACATTACCATTCAACTATATGGTAAAAGCTGCTGACGAAGAAAAAGAAGAAATCTTAGTTGAAGCTGCTTACCAAATGAGTTCAAACTTCAAAATCTCTTCTTACTACTCAATGTATGAAAGAGAATTAAAAACTTTTGGTGCTACTGCTAAACAAGAAAGTGACAAATTTAGAATTGAGTTAAAATACTCTTTCTAATTTGAAACTTAGTAGATATACTAAACTCATAAAGAGTTAGAAGCGAAAGCTTCTAACTCTTTTTTTTTGCCTTTTTTATTTTTAAAAATCATTAGTAAGTAATTTTATGATAAAATATCTTTTTTAATTTAAAAGGATAATAATGAGACTTCTAAAAACTATTACTGCTTTAAGCTTAATAACATCAACTTTTGCATTAGCCCAAACAACAATGTGTTTTAAAGAAAATTTTTCTTCAATGTCACAAATTGAATCAACACCTCTTGATGGTGGACTATGTTCATCAAGTAAATCAGTTATTGATATGAAAAGTGAAGGATGGAGTGTAGAAGATATAAATATACAAAAAAGTGAAAATGGTAATAATTTTATCTATATTTTTAAAAAAGATGAACCTGCTGTATCAGCTACAATAAGTGAAGAAAAATTAGAACAAAGAATACTAAAAAAACTTGAAGAAAGAAAAAAGAAAGAGATAATTGTTAAAAAACAAGAAGCTATTCAAAGAATGTCAAAAAGTGGTAAAAAACTTTATATAAGTACTTGTCAAAAATGTCACGGAGAAAAGGCTGATAAAAAAGCTTATAATACTTCAAGACCACTGATTGAGCTATCTTTACAAGATATGCAATTATCAATTAGAGATTATGTTATTGGAGAATATGATAGAGGTAGAGCAATTCTTATGAGACCTTATGCTAAAAGTATGACTAGTACTGATATAAAAAATGTTTATTCTTATATAAAATCTTTAAAACCAAAAGAAGATAAAAAAGAGCAAGAGGAATCTAAGTAACTTATGGATGCTTACGAATACTCTGAACTTCTTAAACTTTTAAATAAGAAACTAGAAAATATTGAAAATATATTAAAGCCTAAAGAGCTTTCTTCAAGACTAAAAGAGATTGAAAAGCTTGAGGCTGATCAAAATTTTTGGAATGATGTCGATACTGCTACAAAAGTTGGTATTGAAAAGAATAGATTACTTTCAAAGTTTACAAAATTTAATAAAGCAAATGATGCTTTAAGTGGTACAAATGAACTATACCAAATGGCTACAGAAGAGAATGATGAAGAGACTATTGAGATGTTATATGAGGAAGCACCTGATTTAGAAGAACTAATTAGAAGCACTGAAATATCTGTTATGTTAAGTAATCCAGATGATGCTTCAAATGCAATTGTTTCTATACACCCAGGAGCTGGTGGAACAGAATCTCAAGATTGGGCTTCAATGTTATATAGAATGTATCTTAGATGGGCTGAAAGACAAAACTTTAAAGTTGAACTTTTAGATTATCAAGATGGTGAAGAAGCAGGAATAAAAGATGTTTCGTTTATCATAAAAGGTGAAAATGCCTATGGATATTTAAAAGCAGAAAATGGAATCCATAGACTTGTTAGAATATCTCCATTTGACTCAAATGCAAAAAGACACACCTCTTTTGCATCAGTAATGGTAAGTCCAGAGATAGACGATAATATTGATATAGAAATAGAAGATAAAGATATTAGAATTGATACATATAGAGCAAGTGGAGCTGGTGGTCAACATGTTAATAAAACAGAATCTGCAATTAGAATCACTCATATAGAAAGTGGCATAGTTGTACAATGTCAAAATGATAGATCTCAACATAAAAATAAAGCTAGTGCAATGAAAATGTTAAAATCTAGACTTTATGAACTTGAATTAGAAAAGCAAAAAGCACAAGCAGATGGTATAGAAAAGAGTGAAATAGGTTGGGGTCATCAAATTAGATCTTATGTTTTACAGCCATATCAACAAGTAAAAGATACTAGAAGCAATATTGGATATTCAAATGTTGATGCAATATTGGATGGTGATATCACTAAAGTCATTGAGGATGTTTTAATAGCTACAAGTAAGTAAAATAAGGTTTAACAACCTGTTTTACTTATATTCATTAATTATTACAGATAGTTTTAAATTGGCAATATTGACACAACTGTGAATTATTGCATTTTTCAAAATTTACTGTTTTTGTTTTTAATTTTGTAAAAATCTCATTTAATAAATTTAACTTTTCATCTAAGACAATCTCTTCTTTTAATTGCATTTCATACAAATCATAATAGTAAGCGTTAATTTTGTCAGTATTATAAAGTTTATTTACTGCAACATAATAAAACTCCAACTGAAAATCTGTTGATTTTTCAAATCCTCTTTTTGAGTCCACTTTTAAATTGCTACTAGTTTTATAATCTATTACATAGTAATTATCTTCAACTTTATCGATTCTATCAATTGTACCTCTTAGTTTAATCCCTTCGTATTCAATTAAAAAGCTCTCTTCCAAAGATACAATATTTAAGCCAAAATCAAATCTTTTTTTCTCTTTTTCTACAAACTCTTTTAGCCTTCTTTTCCATATCTCTAAGTCAAGATTTAAAAAACTATTATTTGTTCTATATTTATTAAATATATTAATTAGCACTTCATAAGTTTGGATATCTTGTTTATAATACTCTTCTAAGGTATTATGAACAATATTTCCTAACTCGTAAGCTTTTGGTTTAAGTGAAATATCGTGCTCTTTTATCTTTAAAATATGATTTAGATAATATTTCCTTTTACACTCTAAAAACTC
The DNA here is from genome assembly GCF_963676935.1 of Halarcobacter sp. Classification (NCBI taxonomy): domain Bacteria; kingdom Pseudomonadati; phylum Campylobacterota; class Epsilonproteobacteria; order Campylobacterales; family Arcobacteraceae; genus Halarcobacter; species Halarcobacter sp. The sequence goes on along the minus strand of NZ_OY781470.1, from coordinate 303,197 downwards.
TTTTAAAGAGCTTGCACTCCACGTAAGTAATGATAAATCTATTTCAAGTTCAAGATCATCATTAAAATGTTCTATTTTAGAATTATTATATAATATATGCTTGTAACTATTATCAAACAAGACATCTTCTATTTTTTCAGGGAAAATCATGTTTGCAAATCTTGATATTTGTTCATTATCATTTTTTAAATAAGAAATATACACATTTTTTGTATTTGAAATTAGTTTTTCATAATAGTATTTTTGTAAATTTTCTCTATCTAAAGATGTTGGTAAGTTAGCTTTTCTTTTTAGATTAGTAGATAGAAACTTATCTTTTAAACTTCTTTTTGGAATTAGACTTTCATTGAAGTCACATATTATAATTGCTTCAAAACTAATCATACGGCTTTCTAATAGCCCCATTACTGTTATTTTACCAGAATTAATATCATCCAAGGTTATCTTAGCTAAACGTTGATATATTAGCTTATATGCTTCTTTTAAAATGATTTTATCTTCATACGAAAATATTATCTTATATAATTTATATACTAATTCATTGAACTTTTCTATTAATTCTTTGTTTATCTCTACTGATAAAAAATAAGCTACTATCTCTTCAAATATTTCTATTGTGATATTATTATTCCAATTAGATTTAAATAGTTTGTCTATATAAGCCTTATCGCACTCTAAAAATTCTAAATTTCTTATATTCTTTATCTCATCTTCATTTAGATAATTATAGATTGCATCAGCAATTTTATACATACTAGTTGTGTAAATATTAAGTCCCATCGCATAATTAAAATATTTCTCATTATCAAAAAGTGAAATAGATTTAGTAAAAGTTTCATCTGGTAGAATTACAGCTATTTTTGAAGCATCTACACCATTAGTAATCAAATCACTTAGAGATTTTTTTATAAAAGCTATTTGGTTTACTCTAGAACTAAAACCTTTAACTACTAGATTTTCAGTTTTTGCTTTAATTATTTTTTTAAATAAAATACTTTTATTTGAAAAATCTATTCTGTATTTGTTATTTATTTCTAAATTAAAACCTTGCTCAATAAATTTTTCTATCGATTTTTGATTATATTCATTATAGATAAATTCAATAATCAATTTACTATTTTTTGAGATTTCTTTTATTATCTCAAATTCAAATTTTGTAAAATAACCTTCAAAATACAATTCAATCTCATCATATCTATTTATAAACTTATTATTGATTTTGTAATATTTATGAAAATTTATTCTATCAACAAAATTTTCTCTATCTAATATATTTAAAAAATTGATTTTTATTTGTTTTAATATCTCCAAATGTTCACTGTAAAAACCATAAGTATCAATACTATCTAAAGTGTTTATATCTACGTTTTCACTAGCTAATTCTAAAAAAAATCTATATATATAATCACTTTGTTTTATAAAATATGTAAAACTAGAAGATATACCTAAAGCACCTAGATCTAAACCTTTTACAGCTTCTTTTAGATACAAAAATCTCTCATCTTCATCTAAATATTTTTTATTTTCAAAAAGAAGTGATTTTTTAAAAAGTTCATCAATTGTTATTATAGATGGTAAGAGAATATTTTCCTCTTTTTGTGAGTTTACATATTCTCTTATTGCTCTTGAAGTTGGAAAAACTAATAATTTAGTTCTAGATTGCATTTGATTTTATATAAAAATATCCTGAATCTGAGTTAATTTTTACACTACCTGTTATATTCCAATTACCTTTATATGGTAATTCAAATGTAGTTTTGTAACCATCTTGTGAATAATTAAAATCTTGAGAATTTAAATTTATAGTATGACTGTCATTTGTTGGTACAGTTACCATAAGTTTTATATCTAAATTTTTTAAAACTATATCACTATTTTTATCTGATATAGTTATTTTTATACTATTTTTACCAAATTTAAATAAATCTTTATGTTTTGATTTTAACTCAATCGCTCTTTGAGCTAAAAACATATCTGAATAAGTTAAAGGAAAAACTTTCCCATTGATTGTTAAATTAAAATCGTATTTCTTTTCAAAATCAATATTAGATTCTGCAATTTTATTATAATCCCTATCAATATCATGATATGAACTTAAAAAACTTTTATCATTGTGTACAGGAACTTTTCTTGCTGAATTAATTGTCCAAATAATCATTGAAAATGCAAATGAAAATATACCAATAAAAAAAAGTGGCCAGTAATTTCTTTTCTTCATAATTTTAACGTCCTATTTTTTTCTTTTTAGCACAGCAAAAGTATAAAGCAAAATCCCTACTACAACAAGTGTATACATAAATACTTTCCAAATAGTTCCTGCAACTTTTCCTGAGTTACCTATGCTACTTTCAAGTTTTACATTTTTTGATTCTGCTACAATATCTGCAATTGCAGCATAACCATTTAATATAGCTGCACTAGCTTTTGCAAATAAAGAGTTTTTATCTTTTGAAGCAAGTAATGGTACTACATAGTCGTTTAAAATATCATTTTTGTCAACAACATCTTTTAGTTCTGAAGATACAATTAAATTTACATGAGTGTCCTCTAACGCAATTGTAAAAAGAACATAAGGTTTAACTAAATCTTTAGTAATTTTAGTTTCATACTCTTTTATATATTTAATTTTATCTTGTGTTGGGATATCTTCATCTAAATTAAGAGATTTGTTAGCATAAACATAAATATTTACACCCAGTTTAGCTTGAGATTCATTACCAATTTGTTCAATTTTTTCTATTGCTCTTTGGTCAATTATTCCTCCATCATTTAAGATGAATTTGCTTGCATATATATTTGTAGACAAAAAAAGTAGCAGTGAAAATACTGCTACTTTTAAAAAGTTATAATTTCTCATTAACCAACAAACACTCTTGCAGAATCAAAGAAACCTAAATATACAGATACTACTGCCATAACACCCATTAATACCCAAATAATTTTATCCATAATCTACTCCTTATTTTCCAACTAACTCATATTGTTTATGGTTATCAGGACTATTAGCTTTTAAACCACTTAGGTCTTGATTAATTTTATAAAAATTTTGAGCCTCATTTTGTTGTACAATTACAGCATAGTAGCCTAATACAACTAAGATTGTTAGAAGTAAAACTACTGCAATTAACATACCTGTAATACCATGCATAAAAGAAAACAATCCTCTTTCATTATCATTCATTTCTGTATTTCCAGCCATAATTACTCTCCTATACTTCTAATGTAAGCAGCAAGTGCTTTTTCTTGTGTTGGATTAAGTCTACCTTTGAAACTTGGCATTGAACCAATATGACCTTTTTTACCATTAGTTAATACAGATAATACTAATGCATCATCATATTCTCTAATATTTGGACCTACATAAGCCATACCTTTACCATCTGCACCATGACATCCAGCACAAACTGCAAATGCAGCAGGTTGTTCACCTTGGAATCCACCAGCAACATATGAAGAAACTGCATCAATATCAGCTTGTTCAGTTAACATCATTGGAGGCATACCTGCTGGATATGCATCAACTAAGTTGTTTGAACCATTTTTAATAACATACTCAACAGATTCTTTTGAAATTCTTTGAGTTAAGTTTTGAGCTTTTCCATTAATACCTTCAGCATCTACACCATGACAAGGTGCACATTGTACTAAAAATACTGATTGACCCATAGAAATTAAAGTATCTTCAGATGGGTTTTCCCATTTTGAAGCGAATTTTGCATTGTATTCATTTACTTCTTCATTCCATTGTCCAATTTGAGAGAAACCATTTGTTGGATAACCCACAGTCCAGTACCATAATAACCAAACCATTGTTCCAATAAATGCAAGTCCCCATCCAGTTGGAATTGGATTTTTGTACTCACCAATACCATCCCATTTTTCTTCAGCTAATTCACCACTAGCTGTGTCATTTTTAATTTGATTTACATATTTAAGTGCAACAAATACAGTAATAACAATAATTGCTAAGGCACCTAACATTGTTAAACTATTAATATAATCATCGCTGTCAAAAGCATCACCTGCAACAAAGTAAGTTCCTGCCATTAAAGCGATGATAAGAATAATTCCACCTATAACCATAGACTTCATCTTATTTCTCCTTCTCTTTATTCTCTTTTTCTTCTTTTCTTTTTTCGAGAGGATCAGAAGAAGCTGTATCATCATGTACTATATTAGAATATTTTTCAAAATCTCTTTCACCTTTTTTATCTCTCTTATAAATAGAGTAAGCATAAGAGTAAAATATTATAAATACTGCCAAGATTAGGAAAAATTTCGCATAACCTTGAAATGTAAGTAAAGCTTCTTGATCCATTTTAACCTCTTATTTTAAAGAATTTAAATATGCAATTAATGCAACTATTTCAGGAACTTGACCGTTAGCTACGGCATCTTTTACAGCTTGATTTTTCATATCAGCAGCAATAACTTTAGCTTCTTCTTTAGCTTTAGCAATAGCTGTTTCATAATCACCTAACGCAACATCAACTTTTCCATCACCATCTAAATCTACATCATATGGTGTATTAAATACAGTTTTAACTGTATAAGCTTCAGCATATGCAGTATCTAAGTCTGCCATGTTTGAGAACATGTGCGGATATGCTGGCATAATTGATCCAGGAACAACTGATGCTGGTTCCATCATGTGATTTTCATGCCAATCTGTAGTTCTATAATTACCAACTCTCATTAAATCTGGACCAGTTCTTTTTGATCCCCATAAGAATGGTCTATCATATGCGTATTCACCAGATAATGAATACATACCATATCTGTCAGTTTCTGACTTGAATGGTCTAATTAATTGTGAGTGACAAGCATTACAAGAATCTTTAATATAAACATGTCTACCCGCTAACTCTAGTAAACTGTATGGTTTTGTACCAACAGTAGGTCTTGATTGTTTTGCAAAATCAGGAATCACTTCAACAATACCTGCAAATGCAACGAATATAAATAACAGTACCGAAAAGAAAAACGGTCTTTGTTCAAACCAATGAAACATAATAAACCTCCTTCTTATGCTGCTACTGGCGAAGCATTTACTGGTTCTTTATCAAGCACTCTACCTGCAGTTGCAGTTTTGTACATGTTGTATGCGAACATAAAGAATCCAATTAGGTATAATAACCCACCAACAGCTCTAATAGTATAGTATGGATGTAAAACAGTTACTGTATCAATGAAAGAGTAAACTAATGAACCATATTCGTCATAAGCTCTCCACATCATACCTTGTGTAATACCTGCAATCCACATTGACGTAAAGTATAATACAATACCAGTTGTTTGTAACCAGAATTGTGTATCTAATAATGATTTAGAATAAATCTCTCTTCCATACATTCTTGGTGCCATATGGAATAATGCTGACATAATCATAAATACAACCCATCCTAAAACACCATCATGAACGTGACCTGGAATCCAATCAGTAAAGTGAGCAATTGCATTAACTGATTTAATTGATTGAATAGGACCTTCAATTGTTGATAACATATAGAATGTTGAAGCTAATACCATAAATTTAATTAGTGTATTAGTTTGTAATTGTTGCCACTCACCTTTCATAGTTAAAAGCATATTAATAGCAGATCCCCATGATGGTAAAATTAAAACAACAGACATTACAGAACCCATAGTTTGCATCCAATCTGGAACAGTAGAGTAAATCAAGTGATGTCCACCAGCCCATAAATATACAAACATTAATCCCCAGAATGCTAAGATAGATAACTTATAAGAGTATACATTTTGTCCAGACTCTTTTGGTAAGAAATAATAAATCATAGCGATAATTGGTGTAGTAAATACGAATGCAACAGCATTGTGTCCATACCACCATTGAACTAAGGCATCATTTGTACCTGCATACATAGATACAGAGTGAATCCATGAACCATAACCAGATACTAACATAGTTGGAACTTCTAAGTTATTAAATAGGTGTAACATTGCAACAGCAATAAAACATGCAATGTAATACCATAAAGAGATATATAATGTTCTCTCTCTTCTAATACCAATTAGTCCAAATATTCCAATACCCCATAATACCCAGAAAACAACAATAAGAATATCTAAAGGCCACTCTAACTCAGCATATTCTTTTGAAGTAGTAATACCTGCGAATAGTGTAACTACTGCTAAAAGAATAGTAATAAAATAAACTAAAAAGTGTAGTTTACCTATTGCTAATAAAAATGGTGACTCTTTTAGAGATACTTTTAATACTCTTTGACCTACATAATACCATGTAGCAAAGATACCACTAAGAGTAAAACCAAACGCAACACCATTTGTGTGTAAAGGTCTTAATCTACTGAAAGTACCATACTCCCCAGCTAAATGATTTAACTCAGGAAATGCTAGTTGAAACGCAAGTACAACACCTAACGTTAAACCAATGATACCAAACAGAATTGTTGCAAATGTAAACGCTTTTGCAATTGAGTAATCATACTCGATTCGTGCACCGTTTTGCATCAATCTCCTCCTACTAATTTTTTTACAAGTCACTTTTCTGTCACTTATCAAACTAATCATATCCAACAGAAACTTAAAATTAACAAAAAATTAACACATATTTTTAACTAATATAACAAATATTTTTTTTTAAGTTTAAGTTAATTATTTGAAGTTTTTTAAGGCTTGCTGAGCCTCTCTTTGGAGTGTCTTCTGCTTTAAGTCTTCTCTCTTATCGTGAAGTTTTTTCCCTTTTGCAGTTGCAATTTGCATTTTTATCATATTTCTAGAATTAAAATATAGTTTAAGAGGAACTAAAGTTATTCCATCTTTTGTTACTTTAGAATACAACTTTTCTATCTCTTTTTTATGTAACAATAGTTTTCTATCTCTTCTCTCGTTAGGCCTAAAAGTTGTATGAGCAGTACTAAGGTGTGTTATATGCATATTTAATACAAAAACTTCATTTTTTATTATTCTTACAAATGAATCTTTTAAGTTAACTCTTCCATCTCTTGCAGCTTTAACTTCGCTACCTTCAAGAACTATTCCAACTTCCATAGTATCTAAAATTTCATAATCATGAAAAGCTTTTTTATTTTTAAATACTAAATTTTTTTTTACTTCTTTTTTACTCATATTTTACCTTGAAAAATGAACTTCCACTTCCACTAAAAAAATACCCATTTTTAGCAAATTCTTTTAACTCTTCATAAATATCCGAAGCTGGTTCATACAAATCATTTGCATCTTTTATATTATATATTGATAAAATCTCTTTTGACTTTAAATTTAATAATTTATATTTTAATTGATTATCTATCTCTTTATAAAATTTATCTCTAAATCTTGTAAAAATCTTTCCTGTGTTACACTCAATTTTTGGCGTAATTATTTCAAAATCTAAAATTTCTTCATCAAATTTTTCTACAATTTCACCAATTCCTGTGACATTTGCACTATCATATTCATATATAAAAAAAGGAACATCAGCACCAATTTGAACTCCGATATTAGCTAATTCATCTTTTGATAAGTTTAAAGAACAGACTTCATTTACCATAAGCATAAATGTTGCGGCATTTGAACTTCCACCACCCAGACCTGCAAATTCAGGAATATTTTTATTAACTATTACACAAAATTTTTTAAAATACTCTTCAACTTTTGGTGAAATATCTTTTAACTTTTCGTAAGCTTTATATATTGTATTTTTTTTAGTTTCACAACCAAAATTTCCTACAAGTGTAAAATCTTCAAATCTACCTTCATCAAAACTTATTACATCATATAAAGAAGGCACCCTTACAAATCTTGATACAATTTCATGGTAATTATCTCTTTTACCTGAGATTTTTAAAAATATATTAACTTTTGCATAAGACTTTTTAATCATTTAATAAAACCTTGTTTAATAAATATTTTACCTCATCATTTTCTATCTGGATTATACTAAAAAATGTATCAAATTTTATTAGATACTTCCCATTATCCTGATATTTAAAATATTTTTTTTGAATCTTTTTACCATTTTCAAAGTAACTTTTATCTCCAAAATAGATATTTTCTTTTAAATCTATATAATCAATAGGATTTAAATCTTTTTCATCCTCAAATTTAAACTCACCCTCATTTAATCTATTTAAAAATGAAAGTGTTCCCTCTCTTTCTAATCTTTGAAGTAAAATCTGAGCCAAACTTCTTATATATGAACCTTCACTTACACTTGCTTCAAAAGTAATAAAAGGGTGTCTATAAGAGATAAATTTTGTGTTGGATATATTCATAATCGATTTTTTCATCTCAACATCTTTACCTTCTCTGGCCATTTCATATGCTCTTTTTCCATCAATTTTTTTTGCTGAATATTTAGGAGGATAATATTCATGTGTACCAATTAGATTTGCAATCTCTTTTTTTATTAATTCTTTATCAACTCTCTTTTCATCTTTTATACCTATAATATTTTCTATATCTAAAGATTCAGATGTTGCTCCTAACCAAACTACTGCTTTATATGTTTTAGGTGTTTTTTTTAAAAACTGAAAAAGTTTTGAGTATTGTCCAAATGCTACAATTAAACAACCACAAGCAAAAGGATCAAGTGTTCCACTAAAGCCTGCTTTTTTGTTTCTATATTTTCTTTTTATCTCATTTAAATATGAGTTTGAACTTCTAAATATTGGTTTATTTACAACAATTAATTTATTTAATTGTTTATTATCATAAAGTTTTTTTTGCATCTATATTTTTATATTTTCTCTACAAATGATGAAAGGATATCTCTTCTTTGTCCACCAAAATTAATTGTTAGTTTATAGTCTTTTCCAGCTTTAGAAGCTTTTTGAACTCTTCCCATCCCAAATATTTTGTGTTGAACTAAATCACCTTTTTTATATGCAGAGTTCTTTTCAATAGTAAGACTACCTTTAATAAGTCCTGATTCACTTAAGAATCTACTTTTTAATAAGTTTGCCCTTTTACCTTTGTAAAATCTAGAATGTACAAAAGATAATGTAAGTGTGTCCATAGCTCTAGTTAAAGCTACATAACCCAATCTTCTTTCCTCTTCTATATCACTTCCATCACCAATAATTGGGAAAAATCCCTCTTCTAAACCTATTACAAATATATGCTTATACTCTAAGCCCTTTGAAGAGTGAATACTCATCATTGATACAGCTTGTTCTGTTAGTTCACTTTGTTCTGATTCTAAAGCTATTTCATTTAAAAAATCTTCTAAATTTAAATGTGGATTTTGTATAAAAAAGTCTCTAATATATCCATAGAACTCATCTATATTTGCTTGTCTATCAAATCCATCTGGTACAGAATCAAATGAAGCTCTATAATCAAAGGTATCTTCAAAAGTATCTAAAAATCTCATTTTTGATTCATCTAAAATATCTCTTAAATCCATAATTGAAGCAATAAATACTTTTAATGTTCTAGAATTTTTCTTTCCGACAATTGTTGCAAGCTCTTCAGGCGTACTTTCTTCAATAATCGTGAAAATTGGTTTTTTAGTTTCTATTGATTTTGCTTCAAGTTTATCAATAGTTGTTTTTCCAATTCCTCTTTTTGGTTTATTGACAATTCTTTTAAAAGAGAAATTATCAGTTGAATTAGTTAGAATTCTAAAGTATGCAATTAAATCTTTTATTTCTGCTCTTTCATAGAACTTCATACCACCAATAAGTCTATAATTGATTCCTGCTTTATTAAACCCCTCTTCTAAAGATCTAGACAAAGCATTTACTCTAAATAAAATAGCAATATCTTTTGCAGATTCACCTCTAGCCACTAATTTAGTAATATCATCAATAAGTTTTCTTGTTTCCTCATTTTCATCATGGGATTCATAAACTTTTACACTCTCACCTTTTTCTCTAGTTCCAATAAGTTTTTTTCCTAATCTATCCCTATTATGTTCAATAAGTTGATTAGCATGTTCTAATATTGTATTTGTGGATCTATAATTCTCTTCTAATTTTACAACTTTTGTATCTTTAAAGTTATCAGCAAAATTTAATATATTTTTGATTGTTGCACCACGCCAACCATAAATAGATTGATCATCATCCCCAACAACACAAAGGTTATTATGAGTGTGGCAAAGTTTTCTTAATAGTTTATATTGTAATTCATTTGTATCTTGGTACTCATCAACCATTACATATTGATACTTTTGACTAACCTCTTTTGCTAAATTATCATTTTTTTCTAATATAAGATAAGGCAATAATAATAGGTCATCAAAATCAACTAAATTATTTTTTAAAAGGTATGCTTCATATTTCTCATAAATATCTGCAATCTGTTGATAAATTTTTAATTGTGCTGCACTTTTTGCTTCACTTGGTGTTAATAATGTATTTTTATATTTTGAAATTTCTGAAACTAAAAGTGAAGTTGTAATCTCTTTATCTATTGATTTTAATATTCTTTTTTTGTCATCATTATCTATAATTATAAACGAATTTTTTCTTCCTAATTCACTCATATGAAACTTTAAAAAAAGTAGTCCAAATTTGTGAAAAGTACACAATAAAGGTGGAGTATTGACTGTAGTCGAATCTATCATAGAGTAAGCTCTTTCTCTCATCTCTGTTGCAGCTTTATTTGTAAATGTTAAAGTTAATATTGAACTAGGATCAATCCCTATTGAAATAAGATAAGCAAGTCTTGTTGTAATAGTTTTTGTTTTACCTGAACCTGCACCTGCTAAAATTAAAAGTGCACCATCAATATGTTTTGCTGCTGTTTGCTGAGATTCATTAAGTGAGTTTAAAAAATTTTCCGACATTTTCTCTCCATTAAATATAAATTATATCATAAATTCAATAAATTAACTCTTCTTTAATATTTTTATTTATAAACAAATGTTATTATTATCATTACAAATTATAAAAGGTAACCAAAGATGTTAACAGATTTTGCAAAATTAGAGACTTTTTTAACAGTAGTAAGAGAGAAATCTTTTTCTAAAGCATCTGCAAAACTAGGTATTTCTCAGCCTGCAGTAACACAACAAATGAAATTTATTGAAGACTATCTTGATGTTCAAGTAGTTGATAGAAAGAAAAATGGTATTAGACTTACAAAAGAGGGTCAGATGCTATACTCTATCGCCCAAAAAATCGAAAGATGTGTTAATAATGGTGAAAAAGAATTACTTAAAATAATGAATAAAGATGTTACTTTTGTATTTGGTGCTTCATTTATTATCGGAAATTATATTTTACCTAGATTTTTAAACAATCTAAAAGAGAATATCAATAACGATGTATCTATTAATGTATCTGTATCTCATAAAGCAATCGAAGACTTATTAGACAAGAAAATTGATATGGCTTTAGTTGAGAACTATATTCCTGATGAAGATATAATTTATAGAGAATGGATGGATGATGAGATTGTAATTTTCTCAAATCAAGAGCTACCAGCAAAAGCAAAAGCAGATGATTTATTATCTTATAAATGGGTATGTAGAAACCCTGATTCTCATACAAGACTGATTTTTAAAGAATCTTTAGATAAAGCTAATTATCCAGATTGTGACACTTTTGATGTAACAAGTGAAGTAACAAGTGCTACTACTATTGTTCAAACAGTTTTACATTCTGATAAAAGTGAAAGACCAACAGTATCTATTGTATCAAGAAATGCAATTGAATCATTACTTAAAGCGGGAGCTTTATTTGAGTCAAGAATTGGTAATCACAAAATGTCAAGAAAACTATATATTGCATATAGAAAAGATAGAAAGCATGATGCATTTATTGAAAATGTAGTTGATTATCTATTAAAAATTAAATAGTATTAAGAGAATTTTCTCTTAATATTTTAATCCCTCTTTTAACAAAGCTTCTCTTATTTTTTTAATTTGTCTATGCTTATTCTTACACCATAATGGCGATAGTAATGTATTATCATCTATTCCAGCTGTTACTCTTTGAACAGATACATTTTGAGGTAAATTTTTAATTGATTTAACCACTGTATCAACATACAATTCTTCACTTATAGGAGTAAAATTTCCTTTTTTAAACTCTTTAGTAAGTAGTGTATTTTTTACTACATATAAAGGATGAAATTTAATTGAATCAACTTTTAATTCAAGTGTCTTTTTAAAAGAGTTTAGCATCATCTCCTGTGTCTCATCAGGAAGACCATATATCAAATGACCACAAACTTTTAATCCTCTTTGTTTAGTCTTTTCAATCCATTTGACCATGTTAGCTGAATCATCGCCTCTATTGATTTTATCTAAGGTTTTATCATAAAATGATTGTATTCCATACTCTACCCAAATCTCTTTTTCTTTTGCTAACTCTTCTAAATAGTCTAATATCTCATCAGTCATACAATCAGTTCTAGTACCAATAGAAAGTCCTATTACATTTTCAAAGCTAAGTGCTTTTGAATATAAAGCCTTTAACGTTTCAAAAGGAGCATAAGTATTTGTAAATGATTGAAAATAAACAATATATTTCTTAGCACCAAACTTATTTTCAAGTCTTTGTTTTGTTGCATTAAATTGCATCTCTAACTGCATTAATTGCTTATCTAAAAAAGGATTCTCATTTACTCTTGGATTTAATTTAAACTTCGGTTTCTTTTCTTGAAGGTTTGGAGAAAATGAATCATTTTCGCAAAAAGTACATCCACCTTTTGCAACACTTCCATCTATATTTGGACAAGTAAAGCCTGAGATTGATATGGGAGTTTTATAAACTTTTTCTTTAAACTTTTTTTTGAAGTACCTACCTATAGTAAGTACTTCTTTTGTTTGATTTTTAGTTTTATTTTGTAACGAAATAGTCACCATCAAAACTTTCTAATGCGTAGTTTCTACCATTTCCAATTGAGCTTACTAAGTCATCAATTGATAAATACTCTAAAGAATCTGCTTCAATATACTCACAAATCTCATCTTTTGTCATTCTATGTGAAATTAATTCCTCTTTTGAAGGTGTATCAATTCCATAAAAATTAGGAAACTTAATCTCTGGACTTGCAACTCTAAAATGAACCTCTTTTGCACCAGCTTCTTTAAGCATTCTAACTATTCTTTTTGATGTTGTACCTCTAACAATAGAATCATCTATTACTAGTAATGATTTTCCTTTTATTAAAGATCTCATTGGTGAAAGTTTCATTTTAACTTTCATATTTCTCATCTCTTGTGTTGGTTCAATAAATGTTCTTCCAACATAATGGTTTCTAATAATTCCATATTTAAAATCTATTCCACTCTCTTGTGCATATCCAAGAGCAGCTGGAACACCCGAATCAGGTACAGGAATTACCATATCTGCTTTAATATTGTTAGATTTATCATTTTGAGCAAGTGTTTTACCCATATTTTCTCTTGTATTATATACATTTTTACCATCGATCTCTGAATCTGGTCTTGCAAAATATACATATTCAAAGGCACAAGGTCTAAATTCTGGTTCAAATAGTTGAATTGATTCTGGTTCAGCTTTTTTAGAGAAAATTAACATTTCACCAGGGTTTATATCCCTTACAAACTCTGCATCAACTAATTCAAATGCACAAGTTTCACTAGCAACAATATATCCACCCGTTTTCAATTTTCCTAAAGATAAAGGTCTAATACCATATCTATCTCTAATAACAAATTGTTTATTTCTTGATTGAATAATAAAACAATAAGCACCAATAGTTTTTTCTAAAGCACTTGTAATTCTATCTCTTAATCTTCCTTCTTTACATTTTGCTATTAAATGTATAAGGTTTTCTGTATCCATTCCTGTTTGAAAGATTGCACCATTGTCGATTAGTTCTTGTCTTACTTCTTCTTTATTTATTAGGTTTCCATTGTGAACAATTGATATTTCACCTAAACTATATTTAGCAAATACAGGTTGTGCATCTAAAATAGAATCACTTCCTGCAGTTGAATATCTATTATGACCAATAGCCATATCACCTTTTAAATATTTTAATGCCTCATCTGTAAAAACTTCAGAAACTAATCCACTATTTTTCTTAGTATAGATTTTTCCTTCGCAAGATGAAGAGATACCAGTTGCTTCTTGACCTCTATGTTGCATTGAAAATAGAGCTAAAGAAGCTAACCTTGCAGCGTTATCATTACCATAAATACCAACTATTGCACACATACCAAACCTTCTTATAGACCTAAACAGTCATTAATTGAATATAAACCAGCTTCTTGATTAACTAGCCATTTTGCAGCTTTAATTGCACCTTTTGAAAAAGTGTTTCTTGATGTTGCAGTATGGTGTAGTTCAATAAACTCTCCATCATTGTATAGACCCACTGTGTGTCTTCCAACAATATCTCCACCTCTTAAACTCATTACACCAATTTCGTCTTTAGTTCTTGCACCAATTACTCCATCTCTTCCTGAAACTCTTACTGCATCCAAATCTAAATCTCTAGCCTTTGCAGCATGTTCAGCCAGTGTTAAAGCAGTTCCAGATGGAGAATCAACTTTATATCTATGGTGTTGTTCAACAATTTCGCAATCAAAATCACTTAGTGCTTTACTAGCTAATGAAACAAGTTTATTTAATACAGCAACTCCTAAACTCATATTTGTTGCATATAATACTGGAACTTTTTTAGAAGCTTCAATAAGTAAGTTTTGTTGATGTTTATTAAATCCAGTTGTAGCTATTACTAATGGTTTACCACCATTTTCTACAACCTCTTCAAGTAGGCTTTGAGTAGCTACAGGAGCTGAAAAATCAATAACAACATCACTTGAATCTAATAATGTTCTCATATCATTTGTTACAACTGTTCCCTCTGGAACACTCTTCTTTAATTCATCAAAAACATGACAAGCTTTTAAATTTGTATTTTCATCTAATGCCAAATCATCAATTAAAAGTGAACCTACTCTTCCTGTACTACCTACAATACCTACATTAATCATAAAAACTATCCTTTAAAAAGATTCCTTTTTTAAGAAACCCTACTAATCTAATAAAATTTGATATTATCCTAAATATTCGATAATATCAACTGCCGCTGTTGCACCATCACCTGCTGCACATACAACTTGTTTTGCTGCATCAATTCTTACATCACCTGCTGCATATAATCCTGGAACTGATGTTTTCATTTTTAAATCAACAATAATTTCACCTTGCTCATTTGTATCACAAAGGAAACTTCCATCATCTTGTTTTAATGGCTCATTTAATACATCTCTTCCAACAAATACAAATACACCAGGAACTGGTAAATCTCTTATTTCACCAGATTCTTTACTTTTTACTTTAAGACCAGTTACCCCTGACATATCACCATAAACTTCTTCAACAGTAACATTAGTAACCTCTTCAATATTTTCACAAGCTTTCATATGTTCAATTGTACTAGGAGCTGCTCTATAAGTATCTCTTCTATGAACTAAATAAACTTTAGAACAAATTTTTGAAAGATACACTGCTTCTTCTAAAGCTGAATCACCACCACCAATCAATGCAACCTCTTTACCTTTGTAAAAGAATCCATCACAAGTAGCACAAGTTGAAATTCCTCTACCAAAAAATTTATCTTCACCTTCAAAACCTGCACGTCTAGGAACAGAACCTGTTGCAAGTAAAACTGTTTTTGCTTCTTGAGTCTTACCATCAGCAGTAGTAACTGTGAAAACATCACCATTTTTTGTAACTTTTGAAACTTGATTCATCTCATGTTTTAAACCAAATTTTTGACACTGTTCTGGCCAGTTTTGCATTAACTCCATACCAGACATGATATTACCTTGTCCAGGATAATTTTCAATCTCTGAACTTCCAGTAATTTGACCACCAGGCATACCCATTTCAAACATTGTTACATTTTTTAAACCACCTCTAGTTGCGTATAAACCTGCAGTAAGCCCAGCTGGACCTCCACCAATAATTGCTAAATCTAACATAAATTCATCCTTTTGTTTATTATACTAAAATAAAAAATGTAATCCATATATGCACTTTTTTATAAGGGCATAATAATACTAAATTTTAATTAAGTAATAGATTAATTAAAACTATTATTGTGGATAATATTTTTCCTTTAGTAAATTTTATCGTATTTAACTACATTTCTTCTGAAGAAATACTTTGATTATTAATTATTGATATTTTTTTAACTTATTTTAAGATATTATACTAATTTCTAAATAAAGGTATTATAATGGAATCACTAGACAAATTTATATCTTCTGCTTCTAGTTTTGTATGGGGTGTTCCTATGCTTATACTATTAGTTGGTACAGGATTATATTTAACAATTAGGTTAAAAGGTATGCAGTTTTGGGCATTAGGTCATGCTCTAAAACTTATATTTGAAAAAGAGCAAAGTGCCAAAGGTGATATCTCACACTTTCAAGCTCTAATGACTGCACTTGCTGCAACTGTTGGTATAGGTAATATCGTTGGAGTTGCTACAGCAATCACTTTTGGAGGACCTGGTGCAGTATTCTGGATGTGGGTTACGGGATTAGTTGGGATGGCTACAAAATATTCCGAAGCAATTTTAGCTGTTAAATATAGAGAAAAAGGTAAACATGGGTATAAAGGTGGACCTATGTATTATTTAGCAAATGGTTTAAAGATGCATAAATTAGCTTTTTTATTTGCACTATTTACTGTTATTGCATCTTTTGGTATAGGAAATATGACACAATCAAATGCTGTTGCAAATGCTATTAATTCACAATTTGATATACCTGCATGGATTACAGGTGTAGTTTTACTTATTATCACATCTTTTGTTGTTATAGGTGGTATAAAATCAATTGGTAAAACTACATCTTTTTTAATACCATTTATGATTATTATATATCTTCTTACTTCTCTTGCAATAATTGTTACTAATTTTGACAAAGTGGGTAATGCTTTTTACTTAATTTTCTATCATGCATTTAACCCAATTGCAGCAGGTGGAGGCTTTGCAGGTGCAGCTGTTGCAGCAGCAATTAGGTACGGTATTGCTAGAGGTGTATTTTCAAATGAATCAGGTCTTGGTTCTGCACCAATTGCAGCAGCTGCTGCTAAAACTGATGACCCAGTAAAACAAGCCTTAGTTTCTATGACTCAAACTTTTATTGATACATTGCTTGTATGTACAATGACCGCTGTTATTATTCTTATGGCTCCTATCTGGACAACAGGTGGTAGTGCAGGAGATTTAACACTAAAAAGTTTCAATTTCTTCTTAGGTGATTTTGGTTCAATCGTTATTGTTATAGCAACAATATTATTTGGTTATTCAACAATTCTTGGCTGGTCTTACTATGGTGAAAGAGCATTTGAATATATTTTTGGTTCTAAATCAATAAAACTTTATAGAATTGTTTTTGTAAGTTTTATTGTTGTTGGAGCAATGACAGAATTAAAACTAGTATGGAATTTTTCAGACCTTGCAAATGGTTTAATGGCGATTCCAAACTTAATAGCCCTACTTCTTCTTTCTAAAGTTATAACTGAAGAAACTAACAGATACTTCAAAAATTAGTACAAGCATTTGCTTGTACTAAAATAAATTAAAAATTAAAATTTTACATTAAATACCACACTAAAGTCATTTTGTATATGTAAACTTCTCTCTACAAAATAAGAAAAACTCTTAAAGGAGAAGAAATGGACAAAGTTATCGAGGCCTTTACAGGCATCAATGAAGAAGGTAAAAAAAGTAGAATTCCTGCAAAACTAGATAAAGCACTTACAGCTTCAGGTGTACTACTTGCTATTTTTATGATGGCACATATGTTTTTTGTTTCAACAATTCTTTTTGGTGAAAAGACTATGTACACTGTAACAAAAATGTTTGAATTAGATTTTATCTTTGATGGTGGACTTCCAATTATTGTTAGTGTTTTTGTTGGTGTAATTACAGCAATATTTATAGTACATGCAATTTTAGGTGTAAGAAAATTTCCTACATCATATAAAGCATACTTAAGAATAAAAGAACACTCTAAAATGATGAAACATACAGATACTTCAATGTGGATGTTTCAATGGATTAGTGGATTTATTATGATGTTTGTAGCAATGATTCACTTATATATAATGTTTACCCAACCTCAAAATATTGGGCCATATGCAAGTGCACATAGAGTTGTAAGTGAAAATATGTGGCTTTTATATATGGTTTTATTAATCTGTGTTGAACTTCATGGTTCTATTGGTTTATATAGAGCTGCTATGAAATGGGGTTGGTTTGATGGAGAGAATCCAAAAGAAACAAGAACAAAAATGCTTAAAGCAAAAAAATATGTAAGTATCTTTTTCTTAACTTTAGGTGCAGTTACACTTTTAGCTTATATTAAAATAGGTATTGAAAGAGCTGATCATATTCCAATGAAATATAATCCAACAGATACTATAGAAATAATTAAAAAGTAAGGATAATATTATGAAAATAAAATATTGTGATGCATTAGTAATTGGTGGTGGATTAGCAGGGTTAAGAGCCGGTGTTGCCGCTGCTCAAAAAGGTTTAAGTACAACAGTTTTAAGTTTAGTTCCAGTTAAAAGATCTCACAGTGCAGCAGCACAAGGTGGTATGCAAGCATCTTTAGGTAATGCAAAAATGTCTGAAGGTGATAATGAAGATGTTCACTTTGCAGATACAGTAAAAGGTTCAGACTGGGGATGTGATCAAGATGTAGCAAGAATGTTTGTTACAACAGCACCAAAAGCTATTAGAGAATTAGCAGCATGGGGTGTACCTTGGACTAGAATTAAAAAAGGTAATCATGAAGCAGTTATCAATACAAAAAGAACAACAATTTTTGAAGATGATAATAAACATGGTTTAATCAATTCAAGAGATTTTGGTGGTACTAAAAAATGGAGAACCTGTTATACATCTGATGCAACTGGACATACTATGTTATTTGCTGTTGCAAATGAGTCTTTAAAACTAGATGTAAATATAGAAGATAGAAAAGAAGCAATTGCATTAATCCATCAAAATAATAGATGTTATGGTGCAGTTGTAAGAGATCTAATTTCAGGTGAAATTGCAGCTTATGTTGCAAAAGGAACTTTAATCGCAACTGGTGGTTATGGAAGAATTTATGAAATTACAACAAATGCAGTTATTTGTGAAGGTATAGGTACCGCTATTGCTTTAGAAACAGGAATTGCAAAACTTGGAAATATGGAAGCAGTACAATTTCACCCTACTCCACTTTTTCCATCAGGTATCCTTTTAACAGAAGGTTGTAGAGGTGATGGTGGAGTTCTAAGAGATGTTGACGGACACAGATTTATGCCAGATTATGAACCAGAGAAAAAAGACCTTGCAAGTAGAGATGTTGTATCAAGAAGAATGATGGAACATATGAGAAAAGGAAAAGGTGTAGAATCACCTTATGGTACACACCTTTGGTTAGATATCTCTATTTTAGGTAGAGAACATATTGAGAAAAACTTAAGAGATGTTCAAGAGATTTGCGAATACTTTGCAGGGATTGACCCAGCAGACGAAGGTAAAAAAGGATGGGCACCAGTTCACCCAATGCAACACTACTCTATGGGTGGTATTAGAACTAAACCAACAGGGGAATCACAAACTTTAGCTGGACTTTTTAGTGCTGGTGAAGCTGCTTGTTGGGATATGCATGGATTTAATAGACTTGGTGGAAACTCTGTATCAGAAACTGTAGTTGCAGGTATGATTGTAGGTAATTATTTTGCAGATTATTGTATAGAAAATCAAATAGATATTAAAACTGAAACTATTGAAAAATTTGTTTTTGAAAAAGAAAAATATATGAAAGAGTTAGTATCTAAAAATATTGGTGAAGATGTTTTTAAAATTAAAAATAGAATGAAAAAAATCATGCAAGATTATGTTGGTATTTTTAGAGATGGTGAAGGTTTAGCTAAAGCAGTTAAAGAATTAGAAGAACTTTATATCAAATCTCAAAATGTTGCTGTTAAAAATAAACAATTAAGTGCTAACCCTGAATTAGAAGAAGCTTACAGAGTTCCAATGATGTTAAAAGTTGCACTTTGTGTAGCAAAAGGGGCTTTAGATAGAACAGAATCTAGAGGTGCTCATACTAGAGAAGATTATCCAAAAAGAGATGATGAAAACTGGTTAAAAAGAACACTTACTTCATGGAAAGAAGGTGACACTATGCCAACTGTTGAGTATGAGCCATTAGATATTATGAAAATGGAAATTCCTCCAGGATTTAGAGGTTATGGTGCAAAAGGTAATTTAATTGAGAATCCTTTAAGTGCCATTAGACAACAAGAAGTTGATGATATTAAAGAGAAAATGGAAGCAGAAGGTAAAGATAGATATCAAATCCAAGATGCACTAATGCCATTTGAATTACAAAATGAATATAAAAGAAAAAATGTAAGATTAGGAGATGAGTAATGTCTAGAGAAATAACAATCAAGGTTCTTAGATACGATCCACAAAATAAAGATGAAAAACTAAGAGGATATTTTCAAGAGTATAAAATTCAAGAAGCAGATAGTATGACAATCTATCTTGCTCTTACACAAATTAGAGAAACAATGGATGCAGGGCTTAGCTTTGACTTTGTGTGTCGTGCTGGTATTTGTGGAAGTTGTGCAATGATGATTAATGGTAGACCAAAACTAGCTTGTAGAACATTAACAAAAGATTTACCTGATGAGATTATTTTATTACCTCTTCCTACATTTAAACTAATAAAAGATTTATCAGTTAATACTGGGGTTTGGATGGATGCAATGAGTAAAAGAGTTGAATCTTGGATTCATACCTCTAAAGAAACAGATATTGCAGCTATTGAAGAACCAATTGAACCAGAAGTTGCTGATGCAGTATTCGAACTTGATAGATGTATTGAGTGTGGATGTTGTGTAGCTGGATGTGGTACAAAACTTATAAAAGAGGATTTTGTAGGAGCTGTTGGACTTAATAGAGTAGCAAGATTTGAATGTGACCCACATGATGAAAGAACAACAGATGATTATTATGAATTAGTTGGTGACGATAATGGTATCTTTGGTTGTATGACACTATTAGGTTGTGAAGATACTTGCCCTAAACATTTACCATTACAAAATAAAATTGCCTATATGAGAAGAAAACTTGCAACAGTACAAGGTTCATAAGGAGTAAATTATGGCAGCAATCACAGAGAATGATATAAAACAAAGTATAGCAGATGCAGTACAATATATTTCGTACTACCATCCAGAAGATTTCGTAAAAGGTATGGTAGAAGCATACGAAAAAGAGAAAAGTGAATCAGCAAAAAATGCAATAGGACAAATCTTAATAAACTCAAAAATGTGTGCAATGGGACATAGACCACTTTGTCAAGATACAGGAAGTGTAAATGTATTTATAAAAGTAGGTACAAAAGCACAACTTGATATAACAAATGAATTAGAAGATATTATCAATGCAGGTGTAGCTCAAGGATATACTCACCCAGATAATACTCTAAGATACTCAATTGTAAGTGACCCAGCAGGTGAGAGAAAAAATACAAAAAATAATACTCCAGCAGTAATCCACTATAGTGTAGATAACTCAGATAAAATAGAGATAACAGTTGCAGCAAAAGGTGGAGGAAGTGAAAATAAATCTAAATTCACTGTATTAAATCCATCAGATAGTGTATATGATTGGGTAATGGAAAATGTAGCACAAATGGGAGCAGGATGGTGTCCTCCAGGAATCTTAGGTATTGGTATTGGTGGTAATCCAGAAAAAGCAATGCTTATGGCTAAAGAATCTTTAATGGGTCATGTGGATATTCATGAACTTAAAGAAAGAGGACCTAAAAATGCAGTTGAAGAGTTAAGACTTAAATTGTATGAAGATATTAATAAAATAGGAATTGGTGCACAAGGACTTGGTGGTATTACAACTGTATTAGATGTAAAAATCTTAGATTATCCCTGTCACGCCGCTTCATTACCAGTAGCTATGATTCCAAACTGTGCAGCTACTAGACATATTCATTTTGAATTAGATGGTAATGGAGCTGCTAAATTTGAGAAACCAGATTTAGACCTATGGCCAGATATTGAATTACCAATGGATACTATTAAAAAAGTAAATATAGAAGATTTAACAAAAGAGAAACTACAAGAGTTTAAATCAGGTGACACTTTACTATTAAGTGGGAAAATCTTAACTGCAAGAGATGCAGCTCATAAAAAAATAGTTGAATATAAAAATGCCAATAAACCATTACCAAATGGAGTAGATTTAAAAGATAGATTTATTTACTATGTTGGACCAGTTGATCCAGTAAGAGATGAAAAGGTTGGACCTGCGGGACCTACTACATCAACAAGAATGGATAAATTTACAAAAGATATGATGGAAATTGGAATCATGGGAATGATTGGTAAGGCTGAAAGAAAGCAACCAACAATTGATTTAATTAAAGAGTACAAATCTATGTATCTAATTGCAACAGGTGGAGCAGCTTATTTAATTTCTCAATCTATTAAAGATGCAAAAGTATTAGCATTTGAAGAGATGGGAATGGAAGCTATTTATGAATTTGAGGTTAAAGATATGCCTGTTACTGTTGCTGTTGACACAGAGGGGAACTCTATTCATACTACTGGGCCACAGAAGTGGAGAACTATTTAGTATCAATTTTAATCTAGTTATTAAAGGAGGTGAAATAAAAGAAAAAACATACAAGCTTCTTAATAAAATGAATTTAATCGTCCTAATAAAAGCCTTAGAGAGATCTAAGGCTTTTTTTTACTAACATAAACTAACATTTTTATTTAAAGAATATCCCATACCTTTTACAATAACTATACGGTCATCAGGAAGCTTTTTTCTTAATCTTTTTATCATAGACCTTATATTTACAAGTGTAGTTTCTTCCCCTTCCCACACATATTCCTCTAACTCATCATATGTTGCTACATGATGTAAATTTGAGGAGAAAAGTCCTAAAAATAAAATCTCTTTTTTAGTAAGCTCAATCTCTAAATTATTTTTGAAAAGTTTATGATTTATAAAATCATACGTATACTCTTCATCAAATTTCAAATATTGTTTTTTAACAACACAAAGTTTCTTAACTTTTTGGACAAGTTCTAAAATATAAAAAGGTTTTTTCAAATAATCATCACAGCCTTTTTCATACGATTTTTGTATTTTTTCTAAATCGTGATTTGAACTTATAATGATAACAGGAGTAGTACTATGGTTATATCTTATATATTCTAAAATAGAGATACCATCAAGATTTGGTACATTAATATCTAAAATAAAACATGAATATCCATTTCCTAAAGCATCTAAAGCATCATCTCCATCAAAAAAACAATCAACATTATAACCTTCTGCAATTAATGCCTGATTTATAACATTCGATAATCTTTCATTATCTTCTAAAACTAAAATTTTCATTTTTTCTGCCCTAATCTAATAGTAAACATTGCACCATCCTCTACATTTTTAACAAAAATTTGTCCATCCATTTTGTCTTCTATAATAACTTTAGTCATATAAAGACCAATACCATGTCCATCCTCTTTTGTAGTAAAATATGGTTCAAATATTTTATATGGATTTTCATCTTTGATTCCACCTGCATTATCTTTAATAGTAATAATAAGATAATTATTATGATTTAATAAATTAATATCAATCTTTCTATCTTTATAATCTCTATTCAAAAGTGCATCTTTTGCATTGTTTATTATATTCAAAAATGATTGCATAAACTCATTTTTATATCCATACACATTAAGATTTGTATTTTTTTCTATATTTAGGCTTATTTTTATATTATTATATTTCATATTATGATGCACAATTTGCAACATTGAATTTATTGCTTTTTCTATGTTAAAATTTATTTTTTTATTTGAAGGCATTATAAATTTCTGAAAATCGTTTATTGTATCAGTCATATAAGTTACTTGATTCATAATATCTTTTACAAAACTGTCATCCTCTTTTATATCTTTACAATTTTTAGTATAAAATAATTCTTGAGCTATTGCTGTTATCTCTACAAGAGGAGATTTCCACTGATGAGCTATAGAAGAAAATATCTCACCAATTTCAGCTAATTTACTTTGTTGAATAACAAATTGCCTATTTTTTTGTTGTTCTAAAACTATCTCTTTTTCTTTTGTTATATCTGTAAAAATAGTTACATATCCTTCGGCACTACTTTTTTTATCTTTAAATTGCTCTTGTTTAAGAAGATAAATTCTATTTTTGCCAAAATTATCTTCATAATGAAACTCATAGTTTTCATCTACATTTTGTTTATACTTCTCTAATACTTCTATAACTTTTAACACTTTTGGATTATCTTTAAAATCATCAAGCTTTTTTCCATATAAGTCTTTACACTCAACTTCTAATAATCTACAAAAAGTATTATTTGAATCAACAATTATCCCTTTTGAATCCTGCCAAAATATTGGGCTTTCAATTGCATTTAATAAAGTTTCATCAAATTCAATTCTTCTTATTAAATCTTTTTCTACTTGTTTTCGCATATATATGTTATGCACAAGCCCTAAAATAAGAAAAACTAAAAAAGGTGAAATGGTAAAAACAAAATTGATAAATCCTCTATGTTTATCATAATAGGTTAATCTTTTATTTACTAATTCATAAGGAACTTTAAGAGCTTCAACAGGAAGAGTAAACTCTCCTAGTTTTGTTGAATCAAAGATATAATACAAATCATCAGAAACTAAAACCTTATGAGGTTTACCAGCTAATATGTCTAAAGCCATTTTTCCAGAAGTGACACCAAATCTATTTAAATCAACAACCTTTCCACCAGTTGCTCCTTTTTTAATAAATAAAGAATCTGTAACAAATATAGGTATTTTTGCATCTTTTATAAAATCTGCTATCTCTTGGTTTTTATTTAGTTCACCATTTGTATTTTTATAAAACCTTATAAAAAGTGCAGCACTTGATTCCTCTTTTTTTGAAAATCTTTTTTTTAGATTTTCTAAATTATCCTCTTTTAAATATTTTAAATCAAAACTACCATTAAAATTATCCATTAGTTCATTTATAAGTGGTTCAGTATGCAAAGCATTTAAACTTTTATCATTTATAATATATAGTTTATTCATACTTGGGAAAATTGTACGAATAATATCGACATTTCCTTGTAAGTCTCTTCTTTCAAGTAAAGCAGAAACTTTATCTTCTACTCCATAACTTTTAGCTTTTTCATGGGAAAAATTTTCAATACCAACAGCTAATATTGGTTCATTTGTAAAAAATTCATGATAAATATTTAAAACAAAATCATAAGCAAATCTATCAACAGCTATTATTAAATCATATTTTCTATTTTTTAACTGGACTTTATATAGTTTTTTTAAACTATTTAAATACTCTTTTGAAGTAACTCTCTTAGAATCCATATATAAAATATTTAAATCAATATCAGTATGAGTATAAAGTGTTTTTTCTATTCCATTAATTATGCTATCACTAAACTCATATCCTTTATGATATGAATTAATAATTAATATTGAACTATTAGCAAAAAGAAAAGATTGAAAGATTAAAAATAAAAATAATTTTTTCATAAGAAATATTATAGTGAAGTTTAAATAAAAAAAGAGGTCAAAAAAGCTTGACCTCTCTTAATTTTATTAGTTAGATTTAAAGAATAATAAATCCAAGTAGAACTAAGGCAGCTAAGAATAAAGCCCCAAAGATTCCACCTAATGTCCACCATTTTGCTTGAGAGATATATCCTGCTCCATACCAAATTGGTGATGGCCCTGTAGCATATGGAGTTATAATTCCCATAAGACCTAGAGAACCAACAAGTAACATTGCAGTTGGTTGAAGCATCTCAGTTGGTAATAGGTTTGCTGAAATTCCTAAAAATAAAGGAAGTAAAGCAACAACATGTGCAGTTACACTCGCAAATAAATAGTGGAATAAGAAAAATAATACCACTAATATAATACCTATCATAACTGGATCAAGACCAACTAACCAACTTGAAATAAGGCCAGATGCCCATTTTAAGTATCCAACTTTTTTCAATCCTCCTGCCATTGCAACTAAAGTAGCAAACCAGATAAATACATTGATTGCACCTTTATTTGTAATTACATCTTCCCAAGATATTACATTAAATAGAACCAATAAACAAAGTACTGCAATTGCAGCAACTGTTCCATTAACTCCAATTTGTTTTCCAAATATCCATAAAACTAAAGCTAAGATACCAAAGCATAACATTAATATCTCTTTTTTAGAAATTGAACCCATTTTCTCTAACTCTGCAGCAGCCCAAGCTGGAGCTTCAGGAGAATATTTTTGTTCAGGTGGATAAATTATATATGCTAAATATGGTACTGCTAAAAATAAAGGTACCATAATTATTGCTAATGTATAAAACCAAGTTCCCCACTCAATAGCAACACCAATATTTTTTTCAACTAATGAAACTGCTAGCAAGTTTGGTGCTAATGCAGTTAAAAACATTGAACTAGTAACACAAGTTGCAGCAATAGCAACCCATGAAATATATGAACCTATTTTTCTTGGTTCATTATCTGGTAATGAATTAAACATTTGTGGAATGTTAATCGCAATAGGGAAAATAGTCCCTGCACTTCTTGCTGTATTTGAAGGCATAAATGGAGACAAAATACCATCAGCAAATGCTACAGCATAACCCAACCCAAGTGTTGTTTTACCTAATTTTTTCACCAAGAGTAAAGATATACGTTTTCCAAGGCCGGATTTTTTATACCCTAATGCAAACATAAATGCTGCAAAAATCAACCAAATTACCCCATTAGAAAAACCACTTAAAGCCCAGTTTCTTGCTTCTTTTGCACTTTCACCAACTAATCCAAAAGTTGCACAAAATGCAACACCTACTAAACCTATTAGTGCAGGTGGGATAGGCTCCAAAATAAGCCCAACAATTACTCCTAAAAACACTGCGAAGAAATAGTGTGCATTTACTGCTAAACCTTCTGGTGTAGGAAGTAGTGCTACAACAACCGCAATTACTATTGGAATTGCCATTTTTACATTATTGCTCATAACATATCCTTTTTATAAATTCTTTTATAATGAAATGATAAATCAACTAAGTGGCTTTAGTGTGACATTTTATCAATTTCAGAATTTTAGTAAAAAAAAAGGGATGAGATACAAATCTCATCCCTTTTTTAATAAACTTTCATTGTATTCTTATAATAAAGAGTTAATTTTATCCACGAAAGCTTGTTTTGATGCTGCACCAACCATTTGATCTACAATTTCACCATCTTTCATAAAAATAATAGTTGGAATAGATCTAATTCCATACTTAACCGCTAAGTCTTGTTGCTCATCTGTATTTACTTTACAAATATTAGCTTTTCCTTCAAATTCTTCAGCTAATTCTTCAATTACTGGAGCAATCATTCTACAAGGTCCGCACCATGGAGCCCAAAAATCGACTAATGATACACCAGAACTAGTAACTTGCTCGAAGTTATCAGGAGTTAAATCTACATATTTACCCATGTTTTTTCCTTTTTATTAAATGTACATAGTCAAAATTATACTTATTAAACCTTAAATATAGTTGTATCTTTATCTACCCTAATCTATCATAAATCAATTTTTAGTTAGAATAGGCAGAAATTTAATATGGATAGATTACATGGATATTAGAAAAGAGTATTTAGAGTTTTTTAAAAATAAAGGTCATGAGGTTATTTCCTCTATGCCACTTGTACCAGACGACCCTACATTGATGTTCACAAATGCAGGAATGGTTCAATTTAAAGATATATTTACAGGTGCTGTTCCTAAACCTGAAAATCCAAGAGCAACATCTTGTCAACTTTGTGTTAGAGCAGGTGGAAAACACAATGACTTAGAAAATGTAGGTTACACTGCACGTCACCATACACTATTTGAAATGTTAGGTAACTTTTCGTTTGGTGATTATTTTAAAGAAGATGCAATAGCTTATGCCTGGGAATTTGTTACAGTTAATCTTGAATTATCTATTGATAAATTATGGGTAACAGTTCATGATAGTGATGATGAAGCATTTGAAATTTGGTCAAAATATGTAAATGAATCAAGAATCTTAAGATTTGGAGACAAAGACAACTTCTGGTCAATGGGAGATACGGGGGCATGTGGACCTTGTTCTGAAATCTTTTATGACCAAGGAGAAGAACACTTCAATGGCCCTGAAGATAAAATGGGTGGAGAAGGTGATAGGTTCTTAGAGATTTGGAATTTAGTATTTATGCAATACGAAAGAAGTGCAGATGGAACATTAACTCCTCTTCCAAAGCCATCAATTGATACAGGTATGGGACTTGAAAGGGTTATTGCTATTAAAGAGGGTGTATTTAATAACTTTGATTCATCAAACTTCCAACCAATTATTAAAAAATTAGAAGAGTTAGCTAATAAAAAAGCTAATGATGAAAACATAGGTTCATTTAGAGTTATTGCAGACCATTTAAGAGCAAACTCATTTATGCTTTCTCAAGGTATTCTTTTTGGAAATGAGGGTAGACCTTATGTAAATAGAAGAATTATGAGAAGAGCTGTTAGACATGGTTATTTACTTGGGTTTAGAAAACCTTTTATGGCTGAGCTTTATGATACACTTTGTGATATTATGGGTTCTCATTATACAGAGCTTGTTGAACAAAAAAAATATGTAAAAGAACAAATGACTCTTGAAGAAGAGAGATTCTTTAAAACTATTGAATCGGGAATGGCTTTATTTAATGAAGAGTTAAAAAATACAAAAGAGTTATTTTCAGGTGAAATTGCATTTAAACTTTATGATGAAAAAGGTTTCCCTTTAGATTTAACAGAAGATATGTTAAGAGACAAAGGTATTAAAGTGGATGCTGAAAAATTTGATTCTCTAATGAATGAACAAAAAGCTAAAGCTAAAGCTGCTTGGAAAGGTAGTGGAGATAGTGCAACAGAGGGAGACTTCAAAGCTCTTATTGAAAAATATGGAATAAATGAATTTGTAGGTTATGATACAACCTCATTTAATTCAAAAATTGTTGCTTTACTTGATGAAGATTTTAATGAAGTTGAAAAACTTGAAAAAGGTTCAATTGGTTGGGTAATGCTTGACAAAACTCCATTCTATGCTACAAGTGGTGGACAAGAGGGAGATATTGGAGCATTAGAAGATGATGATCATATTGCTATAGTTAAAGAGACTCAAAAATTTCACGGTCTAAATCTTTCTAAAGTAAAAGTTGAAAACTCTGATATGACAAAAGGTGAAAAAATCACTTCGGTTGTTGTAAACAGATGGGAAATTGCAAAACACCACAGTGCTACACACCTTTTACAAAGTGCGTTAAAAATGGTTTTAGGGGATACTGTATCTCAAGCTGGATCACTAAACAATGCATCAAGACTTAGATTTGACTTCACATATCCAAAAGCTATGACAAAAGAGGAGATTGAAGAGGTTGAAGATTTAGTTAACTCAATGATTGCAAGAGCACTTAAAGGTAATGTTGAAGAGCTACCTATTGAAGAAGCAAAAGAGAAAGGTGCTATTGCTATGTTTGGTGAAAAATATGGTGATGTAGTAAGAGTAGTTAATTTTGGAGATGTTTCTGTAGAGTTTTGTGGTGGTACCCATGTGAGAAATACCCAAGATATAGGTTCTTTTTATATAACAAAAGAATCAGGTGTTAGTGCAGGTGTTAGAAGAATAGAAGCTGTTTGTGGATTATCTGCAATAAGTTATACAAAAAATATAATCTCTAAAATGAACGAGGTACAAGCAGAAGTAAAAAATACAAATGTACTAGTTGGAATAAAAAAATTAAAAGATCAAATCAAAGATCTTAAAAAAGAGCTTGATGAAGCACAAAACTCAATCTCAACTCCAATAAATGAGCAGATGATTGGTGATACAAAAATTATAGTTGATATAGTTAAAAATGGTGACATTAAAAAACTAGTAGATGATTATAAAAATGGTAATGACAAAGTTGCAATTTTACTTATTCAAGCAAAAGGTGAAAAAGTTATGTTAGTAGCTGGGTCTAAAAATACTCCTATTAAAGCTGGTGATTGGATTAAAAATATTGCTCCAATCGTTGGTGGAGGTGGTGGTGGAAGACCAGACTTCGCCCAAGCAGGTGGAAAAGATATAACAAAAATAAAAGAAGCAAAAGAAGCTGCACTTAACTTTGTAAAGGAAAACCTAAAATAGATGGAAACTTTATTTAGTAACTTTTCTAGTTTAATTGTTTTTTTACATGTACTTAGTGCAATAATTTGGGTTGGAGGAATGATAGCAATAAGATTTGCTGTTCATTACTCTATGCAAGAGGTTGATGATCCAAAAATAAAACTAGGTAGAACATTAGAATCCCTTAGAAGATTTTTTAATATGGTTATCCCTTCTATTATACTTTTACTTTTGACAGCTGTTATTATGATAGTTGCCTTAGGATTTAAAGGAACACCTCTTTACAACTTTGTAATTGCTAAAGAGGCTATTTGGACTGTTATGACAGTTATTTTTATAATAATTTTTATAAAAAGAAAACAAGCACAAAAAGCTTTTGATGAAGGTGAACTTCCAATAGCAAAAAGCAAACTTTTACCAATTGCAAACTATTTAATTCCCATAAATATTGTCTTAGGTCTTGTTGCTATATATTTAGGAGTAACATTAAGAGGTTTCTAAAAGATATATCCTTTCTTGGATATATCTTTTTTAATCACTTAAATAATACTCAATAGTTGAAACCACTCTAACTTTTTTTATGTAAGGGGTGTTTTTATCCCTATTCGAAATTGAGAATTGTCCCTGTCTTGCCTTTTTAATTTTCCCTAATTTACTATTTGAATCTTTTGCAAATTTTATAGCTACCTCTCTGGCTTTTTTTGTAGACTCTTCAATCATCTGTGGTTTTACTTCATTTAATTTTGTAAAAATATATTCTACTCTTGTATCATAATCATTAAAACGAAACACTATCCCTTTATTTATTAAAGAGGTTAATTTTGATATGTTTTCTCTTATTTTATCTACATCCTTTGAATATATATTAATAACTCTATTGGCTACATATCTATATTGAAAATTTTTATTTGAATAATCATTTTCCAGTTTATCTGTAATAGAAGGGGATTGAATAGTAATTTCATCCTTTTTGATTCCATTTTTTTCAAGAAAATCTAATATTAGATTAGTATATTCATCAACTCTATTATTCAATTTTACTAAATCAGAATCTAAAGTTACAAATTTAATAGGCCATAAAACAATATCTGCTTTAAACTCTTTTTGAGATAAGCCTTTAACAGTTACACTTCTGTCATACTGTTTATATAAAGATACACTTTTTGTTAAAAAATATCCCAAAGTAAACATTCCAAGTAAAAAAGATACTCCCAAAAAATATATAGACTTTGTACTAATATTTGACATTTTTATATCCTGTAATTTTCTAAATTCAAGAACTTAAGAAACTATAAGTTAAAATAAAGGTTTTAAACTTCATATCTTAGGTATCTTGTGAAAAGTTTTATTTTAAAGTTTATTATTTTTACACTAATTTTAATCTTTCAAGGATGTAGTACAAAAACTATATCAGATATTGATTACAATAAGTATAATAAACTCTCGAATAATTTAGATTATAACAAAATTTATGATAATTTACTAACACAATATAGAGATTGGAGAGGTGTAAAATATAAATATGGTGGCTATTCAAAAAGTGGAATAGATTGTTCAGCATTTGTTCAAAGAACATTTAAAGAGCAACTTTTTATAGATATTCCAAGAACAACTACTTTACAAAAAAAATTAGGTAAAGAGGTTGAACTAGATAAATTGGCAACTGGTGATTTAATATTCTTCAAAACAGGATTTAAAACAAACCATGTAGGCATATATTTAAAAAATGGAAAATTTATGCATGTATCCACAAAAAAAGGGGTTATTATCTCTAGGCTGAATAACCCATATTATTCAAAGCATCTCTGGAAAATAAAAAGAGTATTATACTAAAGGAGCCCATTTTTATATGATAAAAAACTTATTGTTACTTTTATTAATATCAATAGTTATAACAGGTTGTGCATCAAATAACCAAAAATATGTAGTAGCTAGCGATATGAGTGAATATGCTGTACTTGAGACAAATCCAAATTTAGACAAGAATTTAATTACCAATTTAGATTACCAAGAGATTATTTCAAACAATGAATATAAAAAGATTTTACAAAAACCTAAAAAAGTTCTTGAAAAACAAAAACAACTAGCCCATGTAGAAGCAGCCTTAATGGAGTTTTATAATGAATGGAAGGGTGTAAAATATAAGTTTGGGGGAGATACAAAAAAAGGTATCGACTGTTCAGCTTTTACCCAAAAAGTTTTTAAAGAAAAATTTAATTTAAAAATTCCAAGAACTACTAGAACACAAGTTAAAGTTGGGAAAACAGTAAAAAAAGCTGAACTAAAACTTGGAGACTTAATATTTTTCAAAACAGGAAAAATTGACAGACACGTGGGTATCTATATAGGACATGGAGAGTTTATGCACGCTTCAATAAAAGGGGTAAAAGTTACAAAACTAAATAAACCTTTTTATAAAAAAGCCTATTGGACTTCAAAAAGAGTGATTAATTAAAATCCACCATACAAAGCTAAAACTACAGGTATATAAACTATAGAAATTAAAGTTGAAAGAAGTACAGTAAAGGAAGCTTTTTCAGGTTTTGCTTTTAGTAAAACTGCTAGGGTTACTGTATTTCCAGCTAAAGGTACTATTGAAAATAAAAACATAACTTTATATATCTCATCATTTAAAAAGTTTATAAATGTTTTATCTATAAATATTATTGCCAAAATAACCCCTGGCCAAAATATAAATTTAAAAAAGTAAGAGATTCTTATATACTTTCTATCAAAATCCTCATGGATATTAAACCCTTTCATCCCCATACCAAGCATCATCATACCTAATAAACCATAAGCCCATTTAAAATTTTCAAAATATGGAACAATAAATTCAGGTGTTCTAAATCCAAGTATATTAAAAATAACTCCTGCAATAAAAGCATAAAGTAATGGCAATTTTAAAATCTTCATTATAGATTCTCTTGCTGTAAAACTTCCCTTTGCAGTTACATAAAACCCTGTAGTATTTTCATATAATAAAGAAGCCAATGTTCCAAAAATAAAAATATTTGCAGCATTTGGTTCTAATAAAATCATAGCTAAAGGGATACCAAAATATCCAGTGTTTCCTGTTCCACAAGTAAAAGCCAAGGTATTAACGCTGGCATCATTCCATTCATTTTTATACTTTTTTAATATATAAAAAGCGATAGTAGTACCAAATAAAAATATAAAAAGTGGCAAAAATATCAATTGAAAATTTATCTCAATAGATAAAACTGCAAAAAATATAACAACAGGTCCTAAGATATACACTAATAAAAAAGCTATTTGTTCCCTTTTTATTTTAAAAAATCTTGTTAAAAGATAGCCTGCAAGTATTGTTATATATAAAGGAAAGATTTTCCCTAAAATTATTAATAATATATTCAAATTAAATTCCTAGATAATTGGCTAAAAGAAAAAGGATTATAACACAAATGATATACATCTTTAAAGCATAAAGAAAATTTGTTTTAAATATTTCAAAAGTGTTTAAGCCATATCTTGCTTGCATTGTCAAGTTTACCCCACTAAAAGGAGAAGTACATACGGATGTTGACCAAGCCATCAAAAAAGTCATAGCTAATAAAGTATGATTTATATCTCCTGTCCAATTTCCAATTATTGCAATTGTAATAATTGGATGTATCCCTACAAAAGATAATAATATTTGTACCAAAAGTATAATAGAAGCACTAAGACCATCAAACCTTTCAAAGGGAAATTCAATATTAAAGCCAACAAGTAAGGTACTTATACTTACCCCAAACATCCCTGCAATAAGAAAAAGACCTATTTCATTTTTCATTTTAGGAAGTTCATTAGTTACATGAAAATTTAAACTTTTAATTGCCTTTTTAAGCCCTAATTTAAAAGGTAAGATCAAACTTGTTAGGGCAATAGAAAATAAAGAGATAAGTAAAATCACTTTTGTATGTGGGTAATAATGATTTGTAATAAGAACCAATAAAGCTAATATTACAGGTAGTATTAAAGTGTCAAATTGTAAAGGATAACCCCTAAATTCACTTAAGTTATGTGTTTTTTTTAATTCAATATATGTAACAAAAAAAGCTAAAATTGCTAATATAATTCCTGTAGAAACTACTTCAATTGCTTTAAAGCCTGAAGAATAAGTAGAAACTGCTGCAAAAGCTACAAAAAATGGAGACCAATATGCATCTGTAGCAAAAGCTCTTGTTAATACAATAGCTTGAAGTTTAGTTAATTTTGCTTTTTTATAAAGTTTATCTGCAACCAAAATCAATGAAGACATATTTATTACTGAACCAAAAAGATGTACTCCTAAATATGTTTTTATAAAAGATAAATCTCCTTTTGGTAACTCTTTTAATGTTTCATTTTTAGGAGTTGCAATTAATCTTAAAAATCCTACTCCAATTAAAAGTGTCAGCATATATTGATTTACTAGTATTGCTTTTTTATAATCAATAATAAAATTATTGTATGAACTAAAAAGAAAAATTATCATCGATAAAAATATCAAAGATATAAGTAATTTTATGTTTCCAATTTTCTTAAATAGTAAAATTAAAGCTACCCATGCAAATAATCCTGCAAAAATAAAAATATCATATTTAAAAAAATAGCTAATAAGTGTAATTAAAAATGAGGCAAGAATAAATATGCCAGATAGTTTCAAAGTATTCATTTCGCAATTATACATAAATTTATCTCATTTTAGCTCATCCTTTGGTAAAATTAATAAACATTAAAAAGGGACAAAGTGATTAGATTAGGTTCAAATTCACAAACAAGAGCACTGATTCTTAAAAACAATAATATAGACTTTATACAAAATGGTGGAGATTTTGATGAAGATTCCATAAAATCCAAAAATCCAAAATCTTTTGTTTATCAAGCAACCTTAGGTAAATATAACGAATTATTAAAAAAATATGGAATTGAAGATATGCCATTATTAGTTGCTGATTCTGTAGTTACTGCAAATAATCAACTTCTTAGAAAAGCAAAAGATGAAGAAGATGCAAGAAGAATGTTAAAACTTCAAAGTGGAAATAAAACTTCAGTAATTACATGTATGATATATAAAAGTAAAAAGAAAGAACTAATTGATATTTCTATTACTACATATGAGTTTGCAAAATTTAAAGATAAAGATATAGAAGAGTACATTAAATCAAAAGAGTGTTTTGGCAAAGCAGGTGCAATTATGGTTGAAGGTTTTTGCAAACCTTATATTTTAAATGTAAAAGGTTATGAAAGTACAGCAATGGGACTTTGTGTAGAAAAATTGAAACTTTTTTTATAATAATCAATTTTTAATATATTATTTAGTTATACAATAATAATATTATTAACTTTATTTTATTTTGTAATTTATTTAAATAATAATTTTCTAAGAAAAATAACTCTTTTAAATAAATTATAAGAAAAATAAAACTTTTTTATGATAGAATTATCTATATCAATAAGGAGAATACAATGTTAGAATTCTTAAAACGAAGATTAAAGTCTGAAAAAGGTGCAATGGATAAAATTCTTGTAACACTTCTTTTAGTTATTGTTGGTGTTGGTGCAGTTGTAGGGCTTAACCAATGGATTACTGATGAAAGTGCTGGTGTACAAGATAGTGCTGGTCAGGCAATACAAGGTGCAATAGATGATGCAAATGGTGGTAACTGATTAGTTTTACTAATCATACTCTACTTTAGTAATATGAGTAATTTTTACTCATATTACATACTATTATGATTTTTCATTTATCATTTTTTATTTTTTCATTTTTTATATCTTATATAGACTTTACAAGATATAAAATTCCTAATGTGATGATAGTCACACTTTCAATATTTCTAATAATTTTTGGTTTTCTAGAAAATAAACTAATAATTTATTCTTTTATTATTTTAATAATATTTTTACTTTTTTTTGTTACAATTATTCTTTTAATGCCTAAAATGATTTTAGGTGGCGGAGATATAAAATATATTTTAGTAATAACTTTATATCTACAACCAATTTCTATACCAATTTTCTTAATAGTAACGGGTATAGTTCAAACAATTTTTTTACTTTATTACCAAAAGATAAAAAAAAGAAGAGTAGCTCCAATGGCTCCTGCTATTTTTTTATCTGTAATTATAGTAAAGATAAACGAGTTTATGGACATTTATAATATAATGTAATATAATATAATAAAAAGGTTTCACAATGAGAAAAGCTTTTATTGACCAAATGTTTTTTGGCTTTCTTTTGTTAATGGGTGTTGTATTTTTTGTAGCAACTGTTAGTGATGAAACTATAATAAGAAATAAAATGGAGGATTTGCAATCTTTAGCTAGAGCTTCATCTCACTCTATTTCAGAATATTACGCTTTACAAATGGATATGTGTACAGCACAAGATATAAATAATAATATTCTAAGACAAACAAATTTAGGTAATTTTCTTCTTAATAATGGTTTAGTAAATTATACTTGGCTTGATACAACTGGAGATTTACAACCTGACACTATTAGAACTACATTTGGAGCATATGATTACCAAACTTTTTGGTATAAGTTTATGGATAAAGATTCATTTACAATTGGTCCATTTTCTGCTCAAGAAGGAGTTACAACTCCATTAAATGTAAACTTGACTTTTGGTGGTGAAAATGCTGGTTACACTAATATGGTTGGTACTTATACCTTAGATAATAATGGTTGCGTACAAAATCCTCAACTAATTTTGGAAAATTCAAAAAGGCCTAATGAAGGTGATTCTATAGGTTCACAATTTACAACTCCACCAACTTTTACTTTTATTATATCAGATGGATACAATACTTTTAAAAATGGTTACAATGATTATCCTGCTGTTACCGACTCAATTACAATGAATCACTGTATGGGTGCAACTAGTAATCCTACAGTAACACTAAATAATAAAACTGTCAATGATACTCACATATATTTTGAACACGAAAGTTTAAATGGAGATGGTAATTATGCCCATTTTCAAATTATCCCTAAGAGTATTTGGGATACTTATAACAACTACATAAATAATTTATCTGGAGATGCAAATGATAAGTACCAACAATTTATCGAATATGCAGATAGTTTAAATAATGACTTAGATCCAACTAATGATATAGATTATACTACTGATCCAAATAATGAATATAGATATTCAATGGAAGATTTAGATGGCGGTGGAGACCAAGACTTTAACGACTTGGTACTAGATAGTACAAGGATAGCTGTACCTAATCGGCTAAATGATTTTACGGTAGGTCAAGATGGAGTGGTTTTATTGAATTGTGGGAATAATCAAAATCCAGTAGTAACAATTACAGGTTGTCCAATAACTATAAATGAGGATACACCAACTTCTATGATAGGATGGAATGCTGTTGATGTAGATGGTTCAATTTATAGTACAGAAGCTTCTTCCCAAAATGGTACTACTATAATAAATGACAATGGAACATTAACTTACACTCCTGCATTAAACTTTTATGGTACAGATAGGATAACATTTACTGCTACAGACAATAGTGGTGATGTAGGGTTTGGTTATTGTGATGTAACTATTAATGAAGTAAATGATGCACCTACTATTTATGGTACACCTGTTTCAACTATAAACATAGATAATTATTACAGTTTTACTCCAACAGCTTCTGATCCTGATAATGATATACTAACTTTTAGTATTTCAAACAAACCCTCTTGGCTTTCTTTTAATCAAAACTCAGGAGAACTTATAGGAACTCCCACAAGTTCAGATTTAGGATTATATGAAAATATTGTCATTTCAGTAACAGATGGTCAACTATCAGCTTTCTTACCAGCATTTAGTATTGAAGTAACAGATAATAATTCTAAACCCGTAGCAGGTGAAATTCCCGATGGTACAGTTAAAGAGGATACCTATTATAGTTTTGATGTGAGTCCTTACTTTACAGATGCTGATGGAGATAATTTAACCTATTCAATAACTGTATATCTAAATGGTACCACTAATGTTAGTTCTTATTTTAGTATAAATCAAAATGGTCTTATAACATCAAATACTAAAATACCAAATGGATATGTGGGCAGTACTTTAACAATAAATGTTACAGTAAGCGATGGTAAAGAGAGTACTACAAGTAGTTATAATGTAAAAATAATAAATGAAGTGGATTTACGAATTTTTAATTTAACATTTGATAGGGATGAAGAAGGCTTTGATACTACATATGGTTCATGGATAAGAGATTCATACGATTCAAATGAAGGTAAATTAAAAATCCAAGCAAAAAGAACAAAACGTTGGCAAACAACAGGAAGATTTTTTAATTTTGGACCAAGTTTTGCGAATAAAGATGTTACAGTTAGTTTTGATTTAAACTTTGTTGGTGGATGGGAAGATTGGGGTAGTAGTCAAGACTATTTTACTGTTTATTTAAACAATGACTTACTTGTTGATAGAGAATCATTTGGTAATTACTATGGATCTATTAATTATGGATCAAAATCATATTCACTTGAAGGAAGAACTGATTCTGATGGAATACTTGGTGTATCATTATCAATCTATGTTTCAAGTACAAATGAAGTATTATATATAGATAATTTTATAGTTGAATTACAGTAGTAAGATAAAAAGGGATTAAATGGATTATAAAACATATCAAGAATATTCAAATATTCAAGGTGCTTTAGATATTAGAAAAGAGAATGTAATTGAGATATTACAACTATTTGTACTAATCTCAAACATTCAAAAACTTACTTTTTTAAAATATGATTTTAAATATAACAATTTTATTTATGGTTTTACTGTAAATGGATATGAAGTAATAGAAGATGATATTAATTTTATAAATAATAAATACTCTATAATATTAAAAGATGGAGATATAATCTTTGGTAAACTTACATTTAATAGAAAAATTTGGTATAGACAAGTATTAAAAGAGTTATTAAAAAAATCAAGAATTGCACTAAGAAAAATATTTGAGATTGAAAAAGATTTACTATCTCAAAATACTCCATTAAATATATTTATAGTAACAGATAAAAACACAACAAAATTTGCAAATAAACTACAAACAAATTTGGATATTTTATTAAATGCAGAGATAAATGTTATTTATGATATTACAAAAATTTCTGATATTCTAAATATGAAAAACTCAAAAAATATTATTATCTATACAATACAAAATGGTGAATTAATAAATGATGATAGTGAACTTTTAAGAAAATTCAATGAGTTTATTATAGTCATTGGCCCAAATAATCATAATCTTTCACTAACCTGTGGAAAACTAAATATTGAAAATTATGTTTCAATAGATGAATTTTCTCCTGAACTTATAAAAAATATAATATTAGAAACTAAATATAAACTAATTAATAAAAATAAATATGATAACAAAATTATTGCAGTAAGTGGAATTTCCGGGGGAACTGGAGCAACAACTATTTCAATGAATGCAGCAGATATTATTGCAAGAAATAATCCATCAAAAAATGTACTATTTATAGATTTAGCTACAACAAAAGCTATTAGTAATCTATTTTTATCTCAGAATCCCATACCAAACTATTCAATTATTGATTTAGTAAATATGAATGATTTTGATATAAAAAAAAATATGGAAGTAGGACTTGTAAAAATAAGAGAAAATTTTTATGGAATAAATGGTATCCAAAAACATATTGATAGAGATATACTTGAAAAAGAAATATTTATAGAGAAGATGCTGGATTATATTTTAAAAGCTAGTGAGCATTTTAATTATATTATTATAGATGCAGGTATATCTGATGCAACATCACTTAAAAGTACTATTTATGATTTAGTAAATGAGATTTGGGTTTTAACAGAGATGACTCTTCCTCATGTATCTAAACTTAAAACTTTTTATTCACTTATGAAAAGAGCTGGATTAAAGGATAAAGTTAATTTTATAGTAAATAGAGTTAATTCATTAAATGAAATTTCATCTTCCGATTTTGACTCTATAATGAATACAAGTAGTAAGGAAGATAAGTTAAGTTATCTAAAGATTCCAAATGATTATCAAACTTTAGGTAAATGTTGGAATTATTGTGAACTAGCTTCTCAAATTTCGCAAGATTCACCATTTGTAAAAACTTTAGAAGATATCCTTAAAACAAAAGAATTTATAAGTGAAACTACTTCTAAAGAAAAAGCTAAAAAAAGTATATTTTCATTTTTAAATAAGGAATAAAATTGAGAAATTTAAGAAATCTTATTACTGAAGAAGAACAAAAGAAAGAGATAAAAAAACAATCTTTTGCGTATAATGAAGAAGAAGAAAAAGATGAATCAGAAATTGTTTTTGAAG
The DNA here is from genome assembly GCF_963676935.1 of Halarcobacter sp. Lineage (NCBI taxonomy): Bacteria > Pseudomonadati > Campylobacterota > Epsilonproteobacteria > Campylobacterales > Arcobacteraceae > Halarcobacter > Halarcobacter sp. The sequence continues at coordinate 262,713 of NZ_OY781470.1, read as the reverse complement.
ATAATATTGAAGAGAAAATTGAAAAAGTAAAAAGAAAAAAAGCAGAAAATCAAATTCTAGATTTTCCAAAAATTTATTTGAATGAGAAATTATTAAATATAGCATATGAGATAAATGATACTTTTATGATAAATTTAAAATCTGATAAAAAAATAGTTAGAGATTCTTTAGAAGAAGTTTTACCTGAATTTATTTTATCTTTTAAACAAGCAAGTAAATTACCAAAAGATATTTTAGAAGAGATAAAAGAATTTATTATAAACAATATAGTTGGATATGGGCCAATAACAACTATTTTTGATATTGCAAAAGATGGATTAAATGATGTTATTATAAATACAAAAGATTATATAGATATTATCTATAAAGGTAAAACTGTAAGAACACCTTTTACTTTTAGAAGTGAAGATGAATTAAGAAAAATTATAGATAAAATGTTAGCTGAAAATAATAGAAAAATCGATGAAGCTCACCCTATTATGTCTAGTAAACTACAAGATGGTTCAAGGGTAGAAGTTCAAATTCCTCCCATTGCAGCAAATAATGGAAGTTGCGTAACAATAAGAAAATTCAATTACTTGCCATTATTACTAGAATCACTTATTGATTCTGGGCAAATGGATTACAAAATGGCTTATTTTTTACTAAAAATTGCTAAAGGTAAATGTAATATGATTGTGTCAGGGGGTACATCAAGTGGTAAAACTACATTTCTAAATGCCATGACAAGGTTTATAGATCCAAATGAACAACTTATGGTAATTGAAGATACTAAAGAGATGCAACCCCAAATGCCTTGTAATTCTATTAGACAATATGAAGCAAGAATGGCAAATGAAGAGGGGAAAGGTGCTATAACTCTTGATTTTTTATTAAGATCTGCTCTTAGGTCATCTCCAAGAAGAATCATAGTTGGGGAGTGTAGAGGTGGAGAGATTGTAGTTATGCTTAATGCTATGAATACAGGGCATCCTGGTTCAATGACTACAGTCCACGCTGATAATACAAAAGAAGCTTTAGTTAGAATTGAAAACATGTATTTAGAAGCGAGACCTAGTGCTAATATTAATTTTATTAGGGCACAAATAGTTTCAGCTATTGATATTATCATTCAATTAGTTAGATTCCCTGATGGAACAAGAAAAGTTATCACTGTTTCAGAAGTTGAAAAAAGAATTGAAGATGGTACAGTTGTTTCATTAAACAATATCTTTGAATTTAAGAGAGATACAAGTGATATGACTAAAACAAAAGGAACATTTGAAGTTGTTTCAACTCCAACTAGAACTGTTTCTCAAATGAATATGTTTGGAGTAGATATTGATCTTTCTATTTTTGATAAAGAGTTTGAAATGCCAAGGTCAATGTTAATAGAAGAATTAGAAAAAGATTTACCAAACAAAATGTGTGGATGGGAAGATGAATTTTTAGATATTTTCTTAAGAAATGATCCAAAACTATTCCATAAATGGCCACATTTCCAAAAAATAAGTAGGGATTATTAGGAATGGATATTCAATTTCTTATTTTATCAGCAGTTATACCAATTTTAACAATAACTAGTATTGTATTAATATATAACTATTTAATAAATTTTAATAAACAAAATAAAATTATTAAAAAATTATCAAATGATCAAAATGAGATTTTAGCTGAAGCAAAAAAAAGAAATAGTTTATTTAAAAAAGATAGAAATTGGTTAGGTAAAAAACTTTCTTATGCAGGATTTTTATCTCCTCTTTCCGAACCAATTTTTATATTTATATCAATAGGCTTTGGTTTTCTAGCCGCAACATTTGTAAATTTTGCTATTACAAATCCTGTTGTCTTCGCAATTAGTTGGATTGTATTTGCTTTTTTCCCACTTTTAGTTTTGAAAAAAATTATTTCAAATAGACAAGAAGAGTTTAATTATGGACTAAAAGTAATTATTGATAAAGTTACTAGTATGATGAAAAGTGGTGTAGGATTTGAACAATCACTAACTAAAGCTGTTATGACTTCAAAATCTAAATTTACAAAAGATACTTTTAATATCTATCTTATGGAAAAAGATATTATTGGTGAAAATAAAGCTTTTGAAAAAATGTTTAAATTAGTTGAGTCAAAAGAATTAAGAATTTTTTATCTAACTATCTCAATTGGTAGACAATCAGGAGGTAAGTTTTCTAATACATTAGAAAAACTAAGAAAAACACTTCATGATCAAGGGGAAATAAAACAAGAGATTACTTCATCAACAAAAGAGATAAAAGTTGGTAGTTACATGATTATAGGACTGGTAATTTTTACTTATGAGATGATGGATAGTTCATTAAATGGTGTTTTAGATAGACATTTTTTTGGAAGTAATGAAGGTCAGATTCAAATGTTTTTTATTGCAGTTTGGGTTGCATTTGGTTTATTTGTAAACAATCTACTAACTAAGGTTAAATAATGGATTTAATATTTTTTCTACCTGTTATAGTTATAGTTATAGTTATTGCAGCATGGTATATTTACGATTCACAAGGACAAAAAAAACAAATTGTACAATTATCAAAACTTGATGCCTTAGCAATCATCGATCAGCAAAAAGATGTAAAAAATAAAAGTTCAGATGAAAAGGATGATAAAGAATTCTATTTTAAATTAATTCAAGCAGGTCTAACTAAAAAAGAATACAATGAAGGTAAACTTGTCTTTGCTTTAATTGGATTAATTATTGGTATATCTTTTCCTATACTATTTAATACCTTAATTGGTGTTATTGGCATAATAATTGGTATACTATTAATAATTTTTGGAGGGAAGATATATATTTATATATCAAAAAATGAAAGAGCAGAAAAAATAAACAATGATCTAGGTGTTTTCTTAGATTTAATTAATGTAATTTTAGAGGCTGGTGGTGGTTTAAAAAACGCTTTTTTTACAGTATCAACTAGAGCACATGGTATCTTAGATGAGGAGTTATTAAAAGAGATAGCCATATTGGAATATGAGATGACAAATTACACAACAAAAAAAGCTTATGAAAATTTAAAAAGAAGAGTTGACTCTGATGATTTAGGAAAAATTGTAGATTTTTTAATATTGAGTGAAGAAGCAGGAATTGGAGTTAAGAATATATTTTCTACCCAATCAGATGAGATGAGGCAAGAAAAATTTTATAAAATTAAAGGTAAAGTTAATACTCTTAATATGTATCTGATTTTAGTTTTATTTGTATTTGTTTTACCAGCATTAGGAGCATTTATAATTTTCCCTATGATGGCTGGTGAATTAGAATTAGGTTTAGGAATGTAAAGGAAAAGTATGAAGTTTGACAAACAGTTAGCAGTTATTTTAGTTTTAGTATCTTTATTACTATCAGCAATCGCTATATCTTTCTATTTTTATAAAGAGAAAGAAAAAGTTGCAAAAGACAATAATAGATTAGTAAACGTTTTTGTTGCAAAAGACACAATTAATAAAGATACTCTTATTGGTGAGAATCATATTAAACAAACTGTTATTGCAAGACAATTTGTTTTAACAAAACCCTTGTTAAAACAAGAAATCCTTGGTAAATATGCTAAAGAAACAATATATAAGAACGAAGCTTTTTTAAAAGAAAAACTTTCAAATAAAATTGAAATTATTAAAGAAAAATCTTTAGATTTTAAATACAATAGTTACAATATGTCAATGACACTTTTTGAAAATCCAAACTTTTCTTTAGAACCTAATGATATTATAAAAATAATATCAGTTTATCCCAAAGGGCAAGATACAAATAAATATGCTGTACAGTATATAGCAAAAAATATTAAAGTTTTAGGTTTTTTAAGTGAAGGATTAGAATCAGAAAAAGCAATTTTTAAGAAAAAAATTAAAAAACTTGTAAAAAAACAACAAGTTGAAGAAATAGTTAATGTAAAAGCTAATGAAATTGTTCTTGACATAAAAGAAAAAGTATTATTAAAACTAATTGATGATTATAATAAAGGTAAACAACTTTGGATGGTTAAATCAAAGCTTGAAGAAGAAAATGAAAAAGAAAAAGAAAAACCTAAAAAAGTAGTTAAAAAGAAAAAACTTGTTAAACCAGTAGTTTATAGAAAACCTACTTATCCAATTAAATGGTATAGTCCAAAAGATAAAATTTCTACAAAAACTGCTACTATATCTTATGCAGATAATAAAGATAAAAAAACAGTTAAAGAAGCTACTATTACTGAAGGGTACAAAAATGAATGTTCAAAAACTGATAATTTATTAATTGGTTTATCAAATAATATTTATTTAAGAAATAAACCATCATATAGAGCAAAAATCAACAGTAAGATACATAAAAATTATATAATGTCATATGTTAGCAGATCTAAAATACAACCAAATTGGTATATTTTATGTGATGGTAGTTATGTAAATAAAAAAGATGTAAAAGAGATATCTTTTTCTGAATATAAAGAATTGAAAAAATGAAAAAAAAAGATTTGAAAAAAGCTTATATTGAAAATATATTACTATGGATGGTAATGTTTATAGGTTTTGTTACTTTTTTCTTTTTTGTTATTAATTATTCAAAAATCGCTAGGGTGAAAGATAATATGGATGCTATAAGTGATTATGGAGCTAGATTAATCTCTACTAATGGTACAGGTGCTATTACTATAAATGATTTTGTAACAAGAGTTAATAATATGTCAGTAAATGGTATAGATGTAGTGGCTGCAGGTGATGTTGTTTGTAATACTGATAACTCAATTGTTCCACCAAATTATCAAGTTATTTTCTCCACTCAATTAGCTAGTGGAGTATCTTTTTATGATCAACAAATTGTTAGTAGGCGAGCAGTTTTCAACGAAAGTGGCTCAGGAACAGTTACATGTACACTAACTATAACATACACAGAATAGGAGTTTCATAATGAAGTATTTTTTTAAGGTTTTATTTTTATTTTTATGCACAACATCTTTTAGTTTTGCATATGATATTAATGATAAAGTGATATATCAAAAAGATTTTCATGATAGTACAATATATTTACCACTTAATAATTATAGAACTTTGATATTTGATTCTAGAATTAAAAATATCCAATTAACGAATAGCGAAAATATAAGTGCTGATTTTATAGATAGTCTTGAAGCTCCCTTAACAAAACTAAAAATATTGGGTAAAAACATTGGTAATGAGGGGGCAATAGTAACCCTAGAAAATGGAGATTCAATCCATATAAACTTTAGTATTATGCAAAATCTAGATACAATTATTTCCATTGTAAAAGCTACTTATCCAAACTTAATTGTTGAACAAGCAAATGATACAATTATTTTAAAAGGTTATGTAAAAGATTATAGAGAAAAAGATTTAGTAATTGATACCTTTAAAAAAGCTGGTATTAAAACTGAAGAAAAGCTTGTTGATATGATTGAAACATCAACTCCCTCAAAAATGATTCGTGTTAAACTTTATGCAGTTGAAATAAATAATGATGATGGTATAGATTTAAAAAATAATTGGGCTGTTTCTGTTAGAAACTATGCAACAACCGAAGAAAAAGAAGGGGAATATACTTATTATCCATCTAGTGAATTTGGTCATATTTCACAACTTAATGGTGATATAACTGGTGCCCTTGATAAAATTATGTCTAATGCATTGACTCTAACTGGGGGGCTTACTAGTGCTGCAAACTTTTTAAGTCAGAATTTTAATACTTCAATGATACTACAATATTTAGAATCAGAAGGTGTTGCAAACATTTTGGATGAAACAACGTTAATAACTTTGGAAAATAAAGAAGCAACTTTCCATGCTGGGGGAACTATAAGAATTAAAACACAAACAACAACAGCAGAGGGTATTCCTTCAACTGATTTAGAAGAGGTTAAATATGGACTTCAACTTGATATAAAAGCTAAGAATGTAATGAAAAATAATTATGTTGATTTAGAATTAAAAACAAGTTCGACAGAAATTGACTGGACAAATATGGTTGATGATATACCAAGTTTTACAGAAAAAGAAATTGTAACCAATGTATTAGCAAAAAATGGAGCTACTATAGTTTTAGGTGGTCTTGTAAGTAATGAAAACTCATATGATGTTGATAAAATACCATTTTTAGGTGATATTCCTATACTTGGTTTTATATTTACTAGTAAAGCTTTCAAAGAGGGTAAAAGTGAACTTGTATTTTTTATCACACCTGAAATTGTAGACCCTTCAAATAATAATCAAAATACACTCTATCAAAATACGAAAGATAAAATATTAAACACTTCGAAATATAAAAAAGAGGTTTTTATTAATGATGAAAAAGATTCTACTGAATCAGTAAAAGAAAAAAAATCTGCTACTAAAATCAATACTCAAAAACAACTAACACCAAAAGAAAGACAACAAAAAAGAATTAATGAAATCTTAGGATATGAATAGTAGTTTTTAACTACTATTTTATCTTTTGAACTAATTGATTAGGATTTAATCCTAAACTCTCTTCAACTTTTTTTGTATCACCATGTTCAATAAACTTATCTTCATATTCAAAAGATGTAACATCCACACAGATTTTTTCTTTATTTAAAAACTCTAAAATAGCACTTGCTACTCCACCTTGTTTTTGAGAATCACTAAAAATATACCAATCATTATATTTACAGGCTAAAGATTTTAAAGTATCTTCATCTAAAGGTTTTACAAATCTTAAATCTAATATAGCGATGTCATCATTATGAAGTTTTTCAGTTTCACAGGCTCTGTTTACACCTGCACCATAACCAATAAATAGTTTATTTGATTCTCCCTCTTTTAGAAGTTCTGCCTTCCCTAGCTCAAATTTACTAGCTTCAAATGGCAAGTTAGCAAAAGCTCCTCTTGGGTATCTTATTGCACAGGGTTTATTTGCTTCATATGCAAATTCTAAAGAGTATTCTAAAGTTTTATCATCTCTTGGAGCACAAAGTATCATATTTGGTAAAAACCTTAAATATGAGATATCAAAGGCACCTTGATGGGTCTCTCCATCATTTCCTACAATTCCTGCTCTATCAATAGCAAAAACGACAGGTAATCCTAAAAGACAAACATCATGAACTATTTGATCAAAACCTCTTTGTAAAAATGTTGAATAAATTGTAATAAAAGGTTTAAAACCCTCTTTAGCCATAGCTGCCATTGAAGTAACTGCATGTTGTTCAGCAATTGCTACATCCCAAAATCTAGTAGGAAACTCTTTCATAAGTTTATCAATACCTGTACCACTTGGCATTGCTGCTGTTACACCAACTACATTTTCATGTTTTCTTGCTAAATCTAATAAAGCATCAGCAAATACTGCTGTAGCTGATTTTGCGGATGCTTTTTTAGCAAAAGTTCCATCTTCTACATTAAAAGGGCCTACACCATGCCAATGTTCTTGTTGACCTTCTGCATGTTTATAACCTTTACCCTTTACTGTTCTTGCATGGACAATTACAGGTTTATTTATACCTTTTGCTATCTCTAAAGTTTCAATAACCTCTTCAAGATCATGTCCATCAATTGGTCCAATATAATCCACACCCATCTCTTCAAAAATTATTCCAGGAGTTATTAGCTTCATACTCTCTTCAATTTTTTTAGCTATATAAGTTGCGCCACTTGGCAATTTTTGCACAATATTTCTATCAACTCTATCTCTAAAGCCTTGATAGAATTTACCTGCTAATATTTTTGATAAATATTTAGATATAGAACCAATAGGTTTAGCTATTGACATCTCATTGTCATTAAGGATTATCACAACAGGATATTTTCTATCTCCTAACTCATTTAATGCCTCATAAACCATTCCTGCTGTCATAGAACCATCCCCAATCATAACAACTGGGATTCTATCTTCACCCTTAAGCTTTATAGCTTTAGCTGCACCCACTGCCAAAGAGATAGATGTTGAACTATGCCCTGCTACAAAATAATCTGCATCGGACTCTTTAGGTTTTGTAAAACCACTTAAACCACCAAATTGTCTAATAGTTTCAAATTCATCCCATCTTCCATTTATCAGTTTGTGAGGATAACATTGATGTGATACATCATAAATAAAAGGGTCTTTTTTTACATCAAACACTTTATGCATAGCAACTGTTAATTCAACAGCACCTAGTGTTGAAGAAAAATGTCCACCTTTTCTTGATACTACATCAATAATTCTATTTCTAATATCTGAACAAATTGTTTCTAATTCTTCTAAATTTTTATCTTTTATTTCCATAATAAATTATAAATTCTCTTGTTTATCTAATAAAGCTAAAACTTCATCTAAGATATTAAATACTCTTGTATTTTGTTTTTGTGTTCCAATAGTTATTCTTATTGCATTTACTCCATAACTTGTTAAATCTCTGACAATTACACCTCTTTCTAAAAGTTTTTGTGCAACATCTGAAGAGATATATTTATTATCAAATTTCATTGTAATAAAGTTTGTATAACTATCAATATAAGAAAACTCTTTTCTTTTAGCATACTCTTCATATCTTTTCATTTCATCAAAATTTAACTTAATACACTCATTTACAAACTCTTCATCTTTTAAAGCTTCAATAGCTGCAGCTAAAGATAAAGTTGTAATATTAAATGGTGGTCTAATTTTATATAAAGTTTTAATCAAATTAACTTGACCAATACCATAACCTGTTCTCATCCCACCTAAAGCATATGCTTTAGAAAATGTTCCTAAATAGACTGCATTTGGGAATTTTTCTATTAAATCAGCAGGCTCTATTGCTTTTTTTGCATCTTTATATGAAGCATATTCCATATAAGCACAATCAACTACAACTAATGTCTCTTTATCTACTTTTGCTAAGAAGTTATATACATCTTCTCTATCTAAACATTCACCTAATGGATTATTTGGTAAACATAAGAAAACCATATCTGGCTTATGTTCATTATACATCTGCTCAAATTGTTCTAAATTGTGCATAGCATCTTCAGTTTTTAAAATAGTACATCCTGTTTGTCTACCATATATTTCATACATTGCAAAAGTTGTTTTTGCCATAAGTATTTTAGAATTTTCATCACATTTTGCTTTTATTAAAAAATCTAAAATTTGATCACTTCCTGCACCAACAATTATATTTTGACTCTCTACACTGTATTTTGTTGCTAAAGCCTCTTTTAACTCATACATGGAATCATCAGGATACATAAACATATTTTTTGATAATTCTTTTATCTTTTCAATAACTTTTGGACTTGTTCCATAAGGATTTTCATTTGAAGCAAGTTTTATAATATCTTTTGTATCAACACCATATTCTCTAACTACTAATTCTATTGGCTTTCCAGCTTCATATATTTTACAATTATCTAATACTTTATTAAATTTCATTTTATTCCTTAAAAATAGTCCCTATTTTGAATGGAACCTTATACTTATAACTTCTTTCTCCAAGATAGACAAGCTATCTCTAAAGAAAGCAACGAGTTACTTTTCTTTAAATATCATCAACCTCTTTTACGTAAGATCCTAAGAATTTAATACTATCTTTATGTTTATTAAAAATCCTTTTTATATTTTCATCATCTTTATGACCATTAAAATCAATAAAGAAAATAGAAATACCTTCAACAATATGAGATTTAATTTTTGTTAAATCTATACCTTCATTCTTAAAATCTAATAGAAAATCAACTAATGCACCTGGTGTATTAGGGAATTTTACTAAAATTGATGTTTTATCATTTCCAGACTGTGCATTTTCAAAATCACTTACTATAAAAAATCTAGTTTTATTATTATCTTTATCTTCAATATTTTCAAATAAGATTGGAAGATTATAAATTTTTGCTCCAACATGAGAACAAATTGCAGCACTATTTGGTTCATTTAATGCTAGTTTTGCAGCTTTTGTTGTAGATTCAACAGGAATATGTTCAACCTCATCTAAACCAAAGTTTTCTAAAAAACTATGACACTGTTCAAAAGCTATATCTTTTGAATAGATTCTTTTAATATCAGTAACCTTATCACAAGTTGTTGCTAAAGTATGATGAATATCTAAAACTACTTCTGCAATAATTTTTAAATTATATGTGCTTAGACAATTTATAGTATCACTTACTATACCATTTGAAGAGTTTTCTATTGGAATAACTCCAAATCTAGCTTTTTTTGTACTAACTTCTCTAAATACACCTTTAATAGAACCTATAGATATATATGAGCTCATTGCCCCAAATCTTGTTTCTGCTGCTTGATGAGTGAAGCTTCCTTCAGGTCCTAAAAAAGCAATATTTTCTGGTAATTCAATATTTCTTGATATTGCAAATATTTCTAAAAATAGTGCCTCAATAGCTTTTCTATTTAGTTTTCCATTATTTAAAGTATCTAGCCTATCAATAATAGCCTTTTCCCTTTCTGGTCTATAAATAGCTCCACCACTATGTGCTTTCAATACTCCAACTTGATGAACTATTTCCATTCTCTCATTTATAAGTTTTAAAAGCTCATTATCAATAGAATCTAACTTATCTCTTAACTCTTTTAAACCCTTTTCACTCATACTATACCTTTTTTTAAACTTTCTAAAATTTCACTCATATCATTAAAAATTTCATTTGGTAAGTTATCTTTTTCAAGAGTATTAACAATCTCTTCTTTTGTTCTAGTTTTTCCACTTAAAACTAAATTTGTTTTCATACCTAACTCTTGTGCCCCAAGTAAATCACCAATCATATCATCACTTATAACAGTAATATCTTTAAAATCTAAATTAATCAATTTTCTTGCTTTTTCATAGAAACTTAAACTAGGCTTACCAACAATTTGATAATCTTTATTAACTGCAAATTTAACCATACTCATAATTGCTCCAACACCTGGATACCTTTTCCCATTTTTGCTATAAATAGATGTACCATGCATTGCAATTAAGTTATCTGTTTTTAATGCACATTCAATCATTTTTGAATAATCTTCATTTGTGTAATCTTCTCTAATAGATACAATCAAAGATTCAAAATCATCAAAATCAATTTTATATCCCATTGAGATTAAGACCTCTAAAAATTTTTCTGTACCAAATGCAGCAATTTTTTTATTTTTTAAAACCTCTTTTAAAATATAAAAAGGGTCAATATAATTTCTTATATCAAAACCTTTTTGCTTTAACTCTTCAATAAAATCTTCACTCTTATTTTTACTATTATTAGTAATTACAACATAAGGTATGTTTTTATTATTTAAATATGATATAAATTCACAGGCACCCTTTATTGGACTTTTATCAATGTCATCGATTAAAGTACCTTGTACATCTATAAAAAAACCTTTATTCATCAATTTATTTTATAAACTCCTCTTCTAAAGCTATAATATCTTCAAAAGTTTCTCTTTTTCTAATAAGTCTATCTTGCCCATTTTCAATTGCAATCTCAGCAACTCTACCTCTTGTATTATAGTTACTTGCCATTGAAAAACAATATGCCCCTGCACTATAAATTGCAACTAAATCATTGTGTTCTGTTTTTGGAAGTTCAACATTTTTTGCAAAGAAGTCACCACTTTCACAAACTGGACCAACTAAGTTACAATCACTAAACTCTTTATTATCATTTAAAACTTCAATCTTATGATAGGCATTATATAAAGATGGTCTGATTAAATCATTCATTGCTCCATCTACAATAACAAATCTTTTTTCACCATTTACTTTTTCATATAATACTTTTGTTACAAATGTACCTGCATTTCCAACCATAAATCTTCCTGGTTCACAAACAACTGTAATATCAAGACCAAACATAGTTTCTAATACTGACTGTGCATATTCATTTGTATCAATTAGTTTTTCATCTTCATAAATGATTCCTAATCCACCACCAATATCCATAAATGAAAGCTCTATTTTAATAGCTTTTAGGTTTCTTACTAAATCTGCAATGATTTTAACCGACTCTTTTATTGGTGATAATTGAGTTAATTGAGACCCAATATGACAATGAATACCAACAGGATCAAGATTTTCAGAATTATTACATTGAATATACATCCTTTTTGCTGTATCAATATCAACACCAAATTTATTTTCATGTAACCCTGTTGAAATATATGGATGGGTTTGAGGATCAATATTTGGATTAACTCTTATAGATATTCTGGCACATTTTCCAAGTTCTTTTGCAATAAGTTCAACCCTATCAAGCTCCGCTGAACTTTCCACATTTATCATTAAAATATCTAATTGCAATGCTTGTATAATCTCATCGTCAATTTTTCCAACACCAGAAAAAATGATTTTATAAGGTGCAATTCCAACTTTTAATGCCCTTTTAACTTCACCAATACTAACACAATCCGCACCCGCTCCAAGATTCGCAAGATGTTTAATAACAGATAAATTTGAATTTGCTTTAACTGCATACGCAATAAGTGATTTTCTAGCTTTAAAAGCCCCTTTTAATTCATTGTATTGATTTGAAATATAATCAAAATCATACACATAATAAGGTGTTTGATATTTATTTGCTAATTCTTTAAAGTTTATACTCATAATTTTCCTATACTTTTTTAAAATTTTAAATCTAAATTCTTTAGGAATTTAAATTTAAAACTTCAGTTATTTAAGATAAGTAGGTTAGAAGTGTTAGATTTTACTCTAGACCAAGGCGGAGAGTAAATTTTAAGGAGGAGCTTACTTTTGTAAGTGAGTCTTTAAAATTTACTTGACAACGCAGGTATCGATTAAAAGCTGACGCTTATAACCTACTTATCAGTTCCGTTCCATGCAATCCTTGGCTTCCCATCTTCAAACTCAACAGCTGGCATACCCATAATATTGTAACCACAATCAACATAATGAATCTCACCTGTTACAGCTGAACTTAAATCACTTAATAGATACATACCTGAATTTCCAACTTCATCAGTTGAAACATTCTTTTTAAGTGGGGCATGGGCTTCATTCCATTTAAGCATAAATCTAAAATCACCAATACCAGCAGCAGCTAAAGTTTTAATAGGTCCTGCACTAATTGCATTAACTCTAGTACCATCTTTACCTAAATCTTCTGCAAGATATTTTGTAGTCATTTCCAATGCAGCTTTTGCTACACCCATTAAGTTATAGTTTGGAATATATTTTGCTCCACCATAATATGTTAATGTAAGGATTGATGAATTATCTGATAATAAAGGTTTTAATTCTCTTGTTACTTCAATAAGTGAATATACTGAGATATCCATAGCTATATCAAATGCTTCTTTAGAGATATCATAAAATCTTCCAGATAATCCCTCTTTTGGTGCAAATGCAATTGAATGAACGATAAAATCAATTTGACCTAAATCTTTCTCTAAAGACTCTTTTAAAGCTTTAATCTCATCTGGATTACTAACATCACAAGGATAAACTAAATCTTCACTTCCAAATTCAGCGGCTATAGGCTCAACTCTTTTTTTTAGACTATCATTTAAATAAGTAAATGCAATTTTTGCACCTTGAGCTGCACATTGTTTAGCAATACCATAAGCAATTGATTTGTTGTTTGCTACTCCTAAAATAACACCTTTTTTACCTTCCATCAACATTCTATAAATCCTTTGTATTTTCTATTATTTGTTTAAAATCATCTGCAATCCAAGATGCAGTACCAATTAATGCGCCATCAACACCCTCAATTGAGCAAATCTCATTTACATTATTAACTTTTACACTTCCACCATAAAGTAAAGGTTTATCAATTTTTTCTTTTATAGCACTATGTACATTTTTTATATCATCATTTGTAGCAGTAACTCCAGTTCCTATTGCCCAAACTGGCTCATATGCTAAAATCAGATTTTCATAATTTGTATCAATACCCTCAAATTGCTCATAAATATACTCTAAAGTTTTTTCTAATCCACTTTGTTTTACTTCTAGAGGTTCGCCAATACAATAAACTATTATATATCCCAAATCTTTATAGAAACTATATTTTTTTGCAATCTCACTTTGTGATTCATTTAAAACATGTCTTCTTTCACTATGTCCTATTAAAATTGTTTTTATACCAAATTCATCTAACTGAGAAGTACCTATTTCACCAGTAAAAGATCCCTTTTGTGTTGCATAAGCATTTTGAGCACCAATTTTTATATTTGAAGATATCTCAAATGAGTCTAAAGCTGTTGAAGGAGGGAATATAAATATCTCATTATTGATATTATTCTCTTCTACAAAAGTAGCAACTTCATTTATAAATGAAGCTGTCGATTTTCTTGTATGGTTTGTTTTAAAGTTTGAAGCAATAATTGCCATAATTAATCCTCTAAAACTAAAGCTTTAACACCTGGTAAAACTTTTCCTTCAATTAATTCTAGTGATGCACCACCACCTGTTGAGATAAATGTCATATCCTCTTCATCTCCAGTTACTCTAACTAAATCAGCAGTATCTCCACCACCAACAACTGTTGTTGCGTATGATTGAGCTACTGTGTTTGAGATTCTTGTACTACCTTTTGCAAATTTTTCCATCTCATATACACCCATTGGTCCATTCCAAAGAATTGTATTTGCATCACCTAAAGCTAATCTAAATAGTTGAGCAGTTGCTGGTCCAATATCAAGTCCCATCCAACTTTCAGGTATCTCTTGCACTGTTACAAGTTTTGCAATTGCTTCTGCATCAAAAGCTTCTGCTGCTACAACATCAACAGGTAGATATAGTTTAACTCCAAGCTCTTTTGCTTCTTCAATAATTTTTAATGCCTCAGGGATTAAATCATCTTCAACCAAAGATTTACCAACTTCATAACCTTGAGCTTTTAGGAAAGTAAATGCCATACCTCCACCAATCAAGATTTTATCAACTTTAGTAATTAGATTATGTAAAACTTCAAGTTTACCTGATACTTTTGACCCCCCTACAATAGAAACAAAAGGTCTTTTTGGATTTTCAACAATATTATGGAAAAATTTAATCTCTTTTGCTAATAAAAATCCAGCTGCTTTATTTTTAATATCAAAAAATTCTGTAATAGCTTCAACAGATGCATGAGCTCTATGAGAAACTCCAAATGCATCATTTATATAAATTTCAGACATAGATGCCAGTTTTTTTGCAAACTCTTTATCGTTTGCTTTTTCACCAGAATTATATCTTAAATTCTCAAGAAGCATAATCTCCCCAGATTTAAGATTTTTAGCCATTTCAATAGTATCTTCTTCTACTACATTTTTTGCCATTTTAATATCTTGTTTTAAAAGAGTATGTAATCTTTTAGCAACTGGCTTAAGTGAATATTTCTCTTCTCCTGGCTCTGATGGTCTTCCAAAATGAGATGCTAAAATAATAGAACAATCTCTATCTATACAATATCTGATTGTATTTAATGCACTTCTAATTCTTCTATCATCTGTAATATTGTTATATTCATCCATTGGAACATTAAAATCACATCTAATAAATACTCTTTTCCCATCTATATCAATATTTTTAATCTCTTGAAGCTTCATAAATTTTCCCCTTTATTTATCTGCTACGTAAATAGCCATATCAACTAATCTACTCGAATATCCCCATTCATTATCATACCAAGTCATGATTTTAATCATATCTCCACCAATAACTTGAGTTAAATCTGATGCAATAATTGTTGAATTTGTATTTCCAACTAAATCTGAAGATACCATCATATCATTGTCGATTGCAACAATACCTTCAAGTTGTTTTGCTTTAATCTCAAATAATTTATTTAAATCCTCTTTTGTAACTTGTTTTTTAACAACAAAGTTAACATCTACCATAGATACGTTTGGAGTTGGTACTCTTACACTTTGACCGTGCAATTTACCATCTAATTGAGGCATAATCAGTTTCATAGCTTTTGCAGCACCTGTTGTAGTAGGAATCATGTTTTGTGCCCCTGCTCTTGCTCTTCTCTTATCTTTTTTATGTTTAACATCTAAAATATTTTGATCATTTGTATATGAGTGAATTGTAGTCATTAAACCTTTTTCAATACCCAATTCATCATCAATAATCTTTGCAACAGGTCCTAAACAGTTTGTTGTACAAGAAGCATTAGAGATAATTGCTTGCCCATCATATTCTTCATTATTTACACCCATTACGAAAGTTGGTGTGTCATCTTTGGCAGGTGCACTCATTACAACTTTTTTTGCACCATTATCTAAATGCACTTGACATTTTTCTTGCGTAAGATATGCACCTGTACACTCTAAAATAACTTCTGCTCCACAATCTTTTGTAAATGATAATTCTTTTGCATCTCTTGTTGAATAAAGTTTTGCTTTTACTTTACCCATTGTTAAATAACCATCTTCTACTTTTACATCACCATCAAATGTACCATGTACTGTATCATATTTTGTAATATATTCTAACATCTCAGTAGTTGCAGTGTCATTTATAGCAACAAGTTCAACATCATCTCTTTTTTCAATGATTCTTGCTACACATCTACCTATTCTACCAAATCCATTAATTGCAACTTTAACAGCCATTTCTTCCCTTTTGTATTTATAAAATCGGTAGATATTTTATCAAAATATTGCTATAATATTATTTAATCATATTTCAAAGGCTAAATTAAGTGCATATTGCAATTTTTGGTGGTAGTTTTGATCCACCTCATATAGGTCATCAGACTATTGTAAAAAAGATATTAAAAAAAGTTGATATTGACCTTTTGATTGTAGTACCAGCATATTTAAATCCCTTGAAAGTCAGATCTTTTTTAGATGCGAAAGTAAGATATAAACTTTTGAAAAAACTTTTTTCAAAAAAAGATAAAGTGTTAGTTTCACCTTATGAGATAAACAAAGAAAGACCTGTTTATTCTATCGAAACAATTAGACACATTATTGAAAAATACAATCCTGAAAAGTTATATCTAGTAATTGGTGCTGATAACTATAGTAGTTTTCATTTATGGGATAGCTACGAAGAGATAAAAAAACTTGTTACACTTATTGTTGTTACAAGAGATGGTATTGAATATACTAAAAAAGAGAAAGTTAAAAAACTAAAAGTAAATATAAAAATTAGTTCTACTCAACTTAGAAATACTTTTAATTTAGAGTATATACCTAAGAAGATTAGAAAAGATATAAAAAAAATTTGGAATAAAGAAGGTAAGATTTGAATAAAAGACTAGAAAACATAAAATCAATTTTAGCTGATAAAAAAGCAGAAAATATTGAGATTATTGATTTAACTTCAAAAGAGTATATTGTTGATTATGTTGTTATTGCAACAACATTAAATCCTAAACATGCATTTGCATTATTAAATTACTTAAAAAATGATTTAAAACCACAAGGTGAAGAGTTCTTAAGAGTTGATGATGATGAAAATTGGACTATAATAGACTTAGGAGATATATTTATTCATCTATTAAGTGAGAAATATAGAGAAAAATATACTATTGAAGAGTTCTTAAGTGAACTAAATAATAAAATTCAATAGTAAAAGAGTTTGACTCTTTTACTATTGTGCTGCTGGTCTACCTGACAATAACTTATTATAGTTATTTGCTGCATCTTTAGCACCACCTGTATTACCTGTCCATAGTGCATATCCAATAATCAAAGCTAAAATAATAATTGCCCATTTCATTACATAACCTTTTTTTCTTTTATTCCTAAAATATTTAAAGCCACTTTAATACTTAAAGCACTTAAACTTAGTACTTTTAAATATTTATCCTCTTCTTTGCTTCCTACAATCTTATACTGATTGTAAAATCTATGTATAGAAGATGCTAATGAATACAGATAATCTGTAATTTTTTGCATATCTCTTTTAGTAAAAGCTTCATCTAAAACTGATGGTAAAAGTAATGATTCATAAACTAAATTTAATGCTTCATCATTTAAACCATCATAAGAGATATCTAATACATCAGAAAACTCTTTTTCTGCTTTTTTGAAAACCTGATTAATTCTAGCATATGCATAATTAATATAAAAGATAGGATTTGAACTATCTTGATTTTTTAACATATCAAGGTCAAATTCTAGATGTGTATCACTTTTCTTTGTTAAGAATACAAATCTTAAGGCATCAGGACCAATCTCTTCAACTATGTCACTCATTAGGATTACATTTCCTGCTCTTTTACTCATTTTGTATGGTTCACCACCTTTAAGTAATTGAACCATTTGTGAAAGTAAAATTTCAAGTTTTTTAGAATCTTCACCTAAAAACTCAATTGCTGCATGAACTCTTTTTATATATCCATGGTGATCTGCACCCCAGATATTTATATAATGATCAAAGCCTCTATCAAACTTATCTTTATGATAAATAATATCACCAGCTAAATATGTAGGTATCCCATTTTCTCTTACAACAACTCTATCTGAATCATCTCCATGAAGCGTTGATTTTAAAAATAATTTTTCCTCTTTTTCATATAGTGAGCCATTTTTAAGTAAAACTTCTTTTGTTTTAAGCCATGCATCATAAAGTGATGCTTCAGATACAAAATTATCAAATTCTATACCTGTATCTTTTAAATCCTTTACAATGATTTTTAGTACATCATTTTTAGCAATCTCAGCCATCTCTCTAAATCTTGATTCATCATAAAAAATCTCTTTTCCATACTCATCAAAAATTTTTTGAGCAATATCTACTAAATAATCACCTCTATAATACTTTTCTGGATACTCAACATCCTCTTTTAAGACAAAATCTCGTCCTGCTAGAGATACAGAAAGTCCAAGCATATCCATTTGTGCACCAGCATCATTTACATAATACTCTGTAGTAATATCAAACCCAAGATGTCTACCAACTCTTGCAATTGCATCACCTAATACAGCTCCCCTTGCATGTCCGATATGTAATGGACCTGTTGGGTTTGCACTTACATATTCAAGTAAAATCGATTCTTTTTTTTCATCACTTTTAGCATAGTTTTCTTTTTTTAACAATGCCTCTTTAGAAAGTTTTTCTAAAAATGAGTTAGATAATTTAAAATTTAAGAACCCTTTTACTGCTTCAACTTTTTCAAACATTTCGTCATCTTGAAATTTTGCTGCTAATTCGTCAGCAATAATCATTGGTGATTTTCTAAACTCTTTTGCCAATGAAAAAGCTATAGGAGTTGCAAAATGACCTAAAGAGTTATCTTTCGGTTTTTCTAATACAATCTCTTTTTCTAAAATCGTTTCAATATAATTTTTTACTATTTTTTGCAATTATCTTCTCTTACTTATACAGTTTTATTTTCTTTTGGTTCTTCTTCTTTTACTTCAGCTTTTTTTTCAATCTCTTCAGATTTATCTGTAGAAACTACTTCTTCATCTTCTTTTACAGCTTTTTTGAAGTTTTTAATACCACTTCCTAAACCTTTAGCTAATTCTGGAATCTTTTTTCCACCAAATAATAGTAAAACTACTAAGGCAATAATTACCCATTCAATACCACCTGGCATACCCATATTAAATCCTTAATTTCTAATTTTTAACAATTATTATATCTTTTTGAAGCTTAAAAAAAATGACCCTAGTCAAATTTATTGTTTTTTAATTTTTTACTTAAGAAAAAAGTAGATTAATTTATATCCACTAGCTGCTGCTAATACTGTTCCAAATAGGTTTAATGCCATATTAGTAATACCTAAAAACAATGATGTTTGTAAAAGGAAAAAACTCTCTATAGCAAATGTAGAATAAGTGGTTAAAGCACCTAAAAATCCTGTAGTTAAAAATGCTTTTGTAGAATCATTAAATGTATAATGAGCAAATATCGCAAAAAGTATACCAATTATAAAACTTCCAAGAATATTTACTATTAAAATTCCAACAGGAAACTCTAATGGCACATGTTTATTTACAAAATGAACAGTGTATGCTCTAGCTATAGCACCTAGAAAACCCCCTATACCAATAGCTAAAAGAGTTTGCCAAGAGATAGCCATTAACTATCTTTCTCTTCATTAAAAACTCTATTCATATCCTCTTCAAGTTTTTCAAACCAATCTGTTTTTTTATCAGCTTGAATTGGGTCTAAATAGATTACTTTTACTTTTCCTGGTTTTTGTTTTAAATTTTTTGAATCAAGTATTTCTCTTGTATTAATAATAATTGCTGGTTGAACTCTCAAATTAAATTTATTTGCAATCATTTTAGCTCCTGGTTTAAATGATAACATTCGTTTTCCAGTGCTTCTTGTCCCTTCAGGAAATACAGCTATTGGTCTTCCTTTAGATAATCTATCTTTGCAATCTTTTAATAGTTTTATAACCCCTGCTTTATCTTCTCTATCTACAGATATCATTCTTGGTGCTTTTATAATATGTCCAAAAAAGATTAAGTCTGTAATCTCTTTTTTTGCAATCCAAGCTAGATTTCTTGGGTGAATATACTCCATAACAATAATATCTAATAAACTTTGATGATTTAAAACTACCATATCACAAGTCTCATCTAATTTTCCAACTTGCTCTAGTTTTATTCCTAAAAGATACATTTGGATTTTCATCCAACCTTTTATAACTTTGTGAGTATGTTTTCTAAATGTATACATTAAAGCAATTACAATTCCCACAGTTATTGAAAATTGAATTAATACTATAAAACCTCTAATTCTTGATAACATCTTCTTCTTTCACCCATCCAATATAGTTTTCATTTCCACTTTTAAACATGATTTTTATAAAACCATTTCTTTTTTTCATATCTTCAACTATCATTTCAGTAGAAACTTTTCTAAATATTGTAGAATTTTTAGTTGGTAATATATAAATAACACTATTTGTTTTAAGTCTAACTGTTTTATTTGGCATAGCAAAAACAATAAAAACTATTGTAGTAATTAAAAATAATACTAATATATAATATCTTCTCTTCCAAATAAATAGAAGTAAAAACAATAATGCCAACACACCAACAAATACTTTTTTATAAAATTCAAAACTTGAATTGTTTGGATTTAAGTCTGTTTGTGTACTTACTAACTCTTCTGTAAATACAACTGGTACTTTTACTGTTTGTAATTTATTTATAGTTGTATTATAGTATGTAAAGCTAATCTCTTTTTTATGAATAGGTATAACAACATAATATATAATATGTTGTTTTGGATATTCATCTTCAATTAAAGTAAATCCTTGGTCTTCAATATTTTGAATATTAAAATCCTCAAGATTAGATTCAAAAGCTTCAATATCTAATATTGTTAAGGCTTCTTTATTTGTATATTGCTTAGATTTTGATGCTACTAATGTAAAATCTTTTGCAATCACATTAGTAAACTTTTCATCCCCTTTTGCAATTTGAGAAAAAGTTATATCCATAGAAGTTAAAACTCTAGTTTCCACTAGTTGTGTCCCATCATATAGTGAAACTACTATATCAGGCATTTTGAAGTTTTCCTCATAGGCCTTAAAATAAAAAGTATTAGTATAAGTATTTGGATTATCAGGATCTTGCTCCCATTGAGTATCCTCGTTTAAAGGAGTCATACTTATATCATTTATAAAATTTGTTTTTATAGTATCAAAATTGTTTCTTGTAATTAAAGCTTTGATTTTGATCTCAAAACGTTGGTTTTTATAAATATGTTTTGGATGATTTATATATGATAGATATAAATTTTTAGGGACAAAAGAGCTTTGAGATTCTTCTATTGATACCTCTTCTTGGCTACTACTTCCAAATGCAGAGTCTTCTACACTAGTAAAAGCATTAGCAAATAAATAAATTGAAAATAACAGAAGAGATATTAATATTTTTTTCACTATTTCAAGAACCCTCTTAACATATCTTCACCATCAGCACAACCTAATAGTTCTTCCATTGCTCTTTCTGGATGAGGCATAAGACCAAATACATTTTTATCTTTATTACAGATTCCTGCAATATGAGAAACTGATCCATTTAAGCTTTCAATATTTCCAGCTTCGTCACAATATCTTAAAAGAATTTGATTATTTTCTTCTAGCTCTTGTAATCCCTCTTCATCAATAAAATAGTTACCATCATGATGTGCAACAGGGATATTAACAACTTGCTCTTTTTTTAATTTAGATAAAAAGATATTATCATTATTTATTACTTTTAGATTTTTATATTTTGAGATGAAATGCAAAGTATTGTTTCTTTTCATAGCCCCAGGTAATAAACCAGCTTCTAAAAGAATTTGGAAACCATTACAAATACCTAAAACTTTTCCACCTTTTGCTGCATAAGCTTGAACAGAATCCATAATATTTGCAAATCTAGCAATTGCTCCACTTCTTAAATAATCCCCATAAGAGAATCCACCAGGAATAACTAAGAGATCAGTGTTTTGAGGTATCTCTTTTTCTTTATGCCACACAATTGTTACATCACATCCTAATCTTTCGAAAGCATATTTTGTATCATACTCGCAATTAGTACCAGGAAATTGTAATACAGTTACATTCATGATATTAACCTATTATTTCTATTTCGTAATCTTCAATTACAGTGTTTGCAAGAAGTTTCTCACACATATTTGTAACTTCTTCTTTAGCTTCAGCTTCACTTGAAGAGTTTAACTCCATAATAATTTGTTTACCAATTCTAACATCTTTTACAACTTCTTTAAAACCTAATGTGTCTAATGCATGATGAGTTGCTTTACCTTGATCATCTAAAACACCTTGTTTTAATGCTACATTTACAATTGCTTTCATTTATCACCTTCAATTTATATTTTTGCGATTATATCTAATTTTCTCTTATTATCAATTTTTATAAACAAAGCAAAACATTGCTTTGTTTAAAACTATTTACTTAAACTATCTTGGATAGTACTATAACCTTTTAAGATTTCAGATTTAATTGAATCTGGAACTTCAACATCAAGTTTTTCTCCAGGTTTTAAGTCTTTTGCTTTTTCTTTCCAGTTATTCTCTTTTGCAAAGTTTCTAAGAATTTGTTTATCCATAGAGATATAGTTTGCTTTATCAAAGTTTTCTTTTGTAATAAATCTTGAACTTTCAGGAGTTAAAATCTCATCACCTAAAATCCATTCCCTTTTTGCGTTAACAAAAACTTCAAGTTTTGTATCAACTATTACAATCCCATTATCTTCAGCAAATTTTGTAAACTCTTTAAATAGATTTTCTAAACTAGAAATAATTTCAGGGAAAACATCTCTAACTTTTTTAGAATTTAAAGGTATATCTTTTACACCTTTTGTAGTTGGTGTGAAAAGTGGTGTTTCAAATTTATGCCACTCTTTTAAATCAGATGATAACTCTAAACCATAAGGATCATTGCCCTTTTGTGTTGCTTCATATAAAGAACCTGTTAAATAGTTTCTAAAAATAAATTCAAACTGTACAACTTCTCCATCAATCTCAGCTTCTAAAGGTTTACATAATTCCATAAATTGACATCTTGGTGCTACACTTAAATTTTGATCTAAAGTTTCAGATAAAATAGCCGTTTTAATACCTTGTTCTTGGGCAAATTTTGCACCATTGTTTGAAATAGCAGTTTGATATACACCTTTTCCTTCAATCTCAAGATTTAAAGGTATATCAAAAACTGAACATCTATCACTTCTAACTAAAAGTATTTTTGGTTCATCCCCTGGGCAGGTATAAAGGTCTGCATTTTTACCTATATAATATAAGTTATATCCTAATTCTTCTAACTCTTGAATACCTTTTTGTGTTGTAGTTTTCTTTGACTCTGGCCAAAGACCAAGTGCTACAATATCACTTATTTTCATCCATTTCCTCCGTTTATGCTTTACATATATTATTTATTTACTATAATTAATGATTTTAAAATACCTTGTCCAACTGTAAGTTGATTATCTTTTAAAATATCTTCTTGTGTTAGAACTTTTGTATTTTTAACTTCTTTTTTCTCTTTTTTTGTACCATTTTCTTTTTCTAATTCAACTTCTAAATGTTTCTTTAAATCTGCCTCTTTTATTTTAAATTCTGAATTTTTTTCTTTTACAGCTTCTCCTGCATATGCAAAAACATCTGGAGTGATTCCTGTAGCTTGAATTGTTCTTCCACTTGGTAGATAATATTTTGCAACTGTTAATTTAATATTTTCTGATCTATCTTGTGTAATTGGTAAAATTGCTTGAACTGATCCCTTACCAAATGTTTTTTCACCAACAATTATCGCTCTTTTATGGTCTTGTAATGCACCACTTACAATCTCTGAAGCTGAAGCTGAACCACCATTTACAAGGACAACTAAAGGTACATTTGTAACTGTATTTGTTGGGTTTGCATTAAACTTTTCCTCATCAGCAATATTTCTTCCTTTTTGAGAAACAATAACACCACTATTTACAAATAAGTCAACAACGCCTATTGCTTGTGTTAAAAGACCACCTGGATTATTTCTTAAATCTAAAATGATACCTTTAATATTTGGTCTATTTTTAATCTCATTTTTCATAACCCTAGTAACATTTTTATCAAAACTTGAAACTCTTACATAAAGTAAGTCTTCATTCTCAATAGTTTTAGAAAATACTGATTTTATTTTAATTATATCTCTAATAATGTCAATTTTTACAGGTTTATTTTCACCTTCTCTAACTACAGTTAAAACAATTTTAGTTTTTGGTTTACCTCGCATTAAAGATACTGCTTCATCAAGTGTCATATTTAAAGTTGACTTATCATCGATCTTTAAAATTATATCACCTGCTTCAACACCTGCTTTATATGCGGGTGTATCATCAATAGGTGAAATAACTGTTAAAGCACCATTTCTCATCCCAACTGTAATACCTAAACCACCGAATTCACCAGATGTTTGAATACTCATCTCTTTTGAAGACTTTTTATCAAGATAAGTTGAGTGGGCATCTAACTCTTGCATTAAACCCTTTAAAGCTTTATCAACAATCTCTTCAAGCTTTACATCATCAACATAATATTTTTCAACAGTACCAATTACCTGAGTTAGTTTTGACAAAGATTCAAATCTACTTTGACTTGTTTCTGGAGCCTCTTCATTTGCTATTAAACTTTGTGATAAAAGAAGCAGAAACGACGTTATTAAAAAAAACTTATTAATTCTTTTCATTTTATACCTTTTGCTTATTGTAAGAGTTAGTATTATATAAAAGTTTATATAAAAGTAAGGTTTTATAATTTTTTTAGTATCATATTGTCTAATTTTCTAAGAAGGTTTTGAATGAGTTTAAAAGATAATGTAAACTATGTTAAAGATGAAATTAGTAGTGAAGAGAAATTTCTTGAAAGCTTTGTAAAAGTTGAAAGATTTTATAAAAAAAATAAAATTGTAATTATTTCTGTTGTTGTTATTATAATAGCACTTGTTATTGGTTTTTTTGTAACTAAAAGTATTCAAGAATCAAACAAGATTGAAGCCAACATAGCACTAAATAAAGTTTTAGATAATCCAAAAGATAATGAAGCTTTAAATATTTTAAAAGATAAAAATAAAAATTTATATGAAATAGCACAATATCTAAACTCTAAAAAAGAGGGAAAAGTTATTGATGTTGATGTTAAATTTTTAAAAGACTTAACTGCATACCAAAAAGCTTTAGAAGAAAACAGTGCTGAAAAATTAAATTCAGTATCTATGCAAAATGACTTTTTGTTAAAAGAGTTTGCTATTTTTAATAAAGCAGTAATATTAACAGAAAATGGTAAGTACAAAGAAGCAAAAAATACTTTAAAAATGATTCAAAGTGATTCAAAAGTTAACGATTTAGTTAATATTTTAAAACACTATTTAGCAACAAAATAAAGGTAAACAATGAAATACTTAATCTTTACAATAACTTTATTATTTGTTTTTACAGGTTGTTCTCAAAAAGAGTTTTTTGAGCCAGAATACACTGTAGGAGATTATGATAATACAAAAGCGAGTCTAAATGGCAATATTATTTCTATGAATAAAGATGGTGCTACTTTAGATAGTGGAGAGATTATTACAAAAAGAGGTGTTTCTAAATTTACTATTGCCCAAGGGTATAACTTTTTAAATATTAGTGAAGATGTTGTAATCACATCAAACTTTAAAGATAGCATTATGCTTGATAAAAAAGTTATCAAAACTGGTGGTGTAGTTGTGGCAGCTACATTAAAAGATAATAAACTTGCAATGATTTTCTCTGACAACTCTATACAGCTATATGATACAGAAAAGGAACAAATTTTACTAAAAGAGTATTTTACACACTCATTTGTAAATGATACAAGAATTGCAAACCCTTATTTTATGAGTAACATTATTTTATTCCCTACTTTAGATGGTAAAATTATTGTTGTTGCAGAAGAAAATAATCAAGTAATAAAAAGTATTGTAGTTGATGCAGATGGTCAATTTAACAATATCATTTTTTTAGATGTAATTAATGATACATTAGTTGCTGCAACAGTTAACAAAGTTATTTCTGTAGGTGATGGTGTTTTAAACTTAAAAGATTACAGTATTAGAGATATTATTACACATGGTACAAATATTTATATTGCAACAATTGATGGACAAATCATTAAAACAGATATCTCTTTAAATATCATAAATAGAAAAAAATATAAATATGCAAAATTTTATGCTTTAGCTTATGGTAGTTCATTATATGCCTTAGAGTCTCAAGGATATTTAATTAATATTTCTGAAGATTTTAAAGAAGATAATATTTATGACTTTAGCTTCAATAATCAAGAAAAAGTTATTGCTTTAGGTGATACAATTTATTATGATGATGAGTATATTATTTTAAAATAATATACTTTCATCAAGGTAATAATGAAAAACAATTTAAAATACTTATTAATTATATTAATTCTTATTATTCCATTATTTCTATCTATAAACTATTTTTTAAATCAAAAATTTAATTCTATAATGAATAATAAATATGAGATATTAGTAGAAAATATCAATTCACTAATAGAGCAATCTATTGAAGATAAAGCAAAAGCAACGTTAAACATAGCACTTTCTATCTCTAAATTCGCATCAAAAAATAAACTATTTACACAATTAGACCATAAAAAATTTGAAATTTTAAAAGATATTTCGGAAGAAATAAAACAAAATAGTAATTTTAAAAATCTTTGGGTTCATATTGTAGATAAAGAGGGTTTCAGTAGATATAGAACATGGTCAACAAAAAAAGATGATAATATTTTATCAAAAAGAAAAGAATTAATTGATTTAATCAAAAATCCAAGAATCTCAAGCGTGATTAGTGTTGGGGTTTATGATATTACTTTTAAAAGTATAATTCCAATATATGAAAATGGAACTTTTGAAGGTTTTATTGAAACAATAACTAAATTTAATTCTATTGCTCAAAAGTTCCAAAACGATAAAATGGATTTTTTACTATTAGTTGATAAAAAATATAAACAACAAATAAAAAAACCTTTTAGTAAAAAATTTATTGAAGATTATTATGTTGCCAATATAGATGCAAAAGATGATTTAATAAATTTTGTTCAAAAGAATTTAAATGAAATACTTAATATAAAAGGCTATGAAATTAGAGATAATAAATTTATCACTATTTATAAACTTTATGATTTCAAAAAAGAAAAAATGGCTTATATATTTACATTTCAAGATTATGAAAAAGTATTTTCAAAAGAGATAAATAATCTTGAAAATTTTATTAAAATCATTTCCTATTTAACACTTCTAGTTGTTATTTCTATTTTAATAATATATTATTATTTTAATAAATCTAGATATACAACTAAATTAGAAAATGAAGTTAACATAAGAACAAAAGAGATAAAAGATTTAAGTAAAAGATATAAACAAGTTTTTGAAGGTTCAAATTCAATGAAGTTTTTAATTGACCCAAAAACTAAACAAATTTTTGATGTAAATAATGCAACAGTTAATTTTTATGGATATTCTAAAGAACAACTTACAAGTTTCAAAATTACTGACTTACAAGTAGAAAATATAGATGAAGATTTTATAACAGAACAAATACTAAAAAACAATGAACATAAATTTAATGTAAAACATAAAATATCTTCTGGAAAAATAAAAGATATGGAAGTTTATGCTTCATCTATAGATATTGGAGAAAAAAAATATATATACACAATTGTGCGAGATGTTACTAAAGAATTAAAATTAAAAAAAGAGTATGAAAAAAAACAAAAACTATTTTATCAACAAGCTAAAATGGCTTCAATGGGTGAGATGCTAGAGAATATTGCCCATCAATGGAGACAACCTTTATCAACTATTACAACTGCTGCTTCTGGTATGAAAGTTAAAAAAGATTTTGCACAATTAGATGATGAATTTTTTGAAGAATCTGTAGATATAATAATAAAATCATCAAATTATTTATCACACACAATTGAAGATTTTAGAAATTTCTTTAGACATAGTAATAACTTTGAATATTTTGAAATAGTTGATGCAATTAAAGATTGTATGACAATATTAAAATTAAAATTTCGTATAAATGAAGTTACTATAACTTTTGCTGGAGATACTGAAACTAAAATTAATGGATATAAAAATGAATTTATTCAAGTATTTTTAAATCTTATTAACAATAGTATAGATGTTTTTAAAACAAAGAAAATTAAACAAGGTGAGATTTTAATAGAGATTAATAATCTAAATAAAAATATTGAAATAATATATCATGATAATGCAGAAGGGATAGATGAAGCTATAATTGATAAAATTTTTGAACCATATTTTACAACAAAACACAAGTCTCAAGGTACAGGTATAGGACTTTATATGAGTGAAGAGATTATAAATAGACACTTTAAAGGAAATTTATCTGTAAAGAATTCTTCATTTAAGATAAAAGAAAAAGAGTATTTTGGGGCAGAGTTTAAAATTATAATTCCAAATGAAGATTAAACTGCTCTAACCACCCTATTTCTTCCAGAATTTTTTGCTTTATATAAAAGTTGATCTGCTTTATGTAAAATCTCATCTATAGACTCATTTTCATTTTCTTTAAATACAACTCCCATCGAGATTGTAAATTGAATATTTATATCTTCAACTTTTATTTGAGAAGTTGCACATTTATCCCTAATCTTTTCAGAAAGTTTATATATACTGCTCTGTTCTTTGTTAAAAATTGTTATTGCAAACTCTTCTCCACCTAAACGTCCAAAAATCATATCTTTTTGAATAATATCATTTACAATATTGCAAAACTCAATTAATACTTTATCCCCTGTATCATGACCATATGTATCGTTTATTTTTTTAAAATGATCTATATCAATCATAAGAACCGAAAACTTTTTGTTTTCATTATTTGATTTTTTTAAAAGTTTAATACTATTTTCAAAAAAGTTTGCCCGATTTCTAATACTTGTTAGAAAATCAGTATGTGCAAGTTTATAAAGCTCTTTATTTTTAACTTTTAAACTTCGGTAAGCTCTTGTCAGCTGTTTTGTTCTTTTATTAACTTTTTCATTTAATAATTCATTTTGCTCAATAATCAATCTTTGTTTTTGGAAAATTACAATAAATACAATAAGTAAGATTATTGCTCCAATAAAATTGAATATTTTTATAGTATGTTTTCCTTGTAAAATTATTGAATTTTTATTTGTAGTGACAAATGTAGTTAAATACTGATTTTTATAATTAAAAAACTCAACTTTATTAATAATTTGATTGTCATAAATATTTACATATGCATTTACATTTTTTAAATGATTAAGCCTTATTTTTACATCAGGTTTACTTGCCACCTTATCGATATTTTTTAAAACAATATTATCAAAAATAGAGCTAGTTATTTGCTTTAAATAATCTAAATCAACATGCTTTATAGATAATATATATCCTCTATATTTACCCAAAAAGTCACTTCTTAATATTTTTGATTTAAAAACATAAAATAGTTTATTTTCAAACATATAAAGTGTTGAAACTTCATCTACATTTTCTAAGTCTACTAATAAATCTTTTTCAAGTTTTGTTTTATCAATGTTAAAATAATTAATTCTTTTATTATAAGTTGAAAAAATTATATTATCATTTTTATCAACATAGATAAATGCATCTATACCTAAATCTTCTAAAGTTTGTGCATCTTCTCTAAAGTTATCATAAATATAGATATCATTTCCATTTTCTATAAAATTGTAAGTCTCGTCCCATTTTGAATAGTCATTTGTAATTTTTTCTAAATATATTAAGTCTTCATTTAAAATATTAGCTAATGATGTTATATTATCTTTATTCTGATTCTCCTCTAAAAAAATAAAATCATCAATAAAAAATTTATAACTTAATGAGCCTAAAAATACTCCCAAAAGTAAATATATAGAAATCAAAGAGAAGAGTGTTTTTGAAGTTTTTCCCATAATTATTTCTTTCCTACAAAAAATTATTTTGTTTAAATAGCAAATTACTTTTAAATTAATTATATCATTAAAGAAAAGAAAATGCTAATTTTTAAAATTCTTATTTGCAATATTTTCAATTAGTACAGTTGCATATGAGCTTTTAGGTAAAGTAAAACTGATAGTTAATTGTTTATTCTCTTTAAAATATTTAATTTCTGTATTTGAAGGATAAACTAAAGCATCTCTTCTAA
The DNA here is from genome assembly GCF_963676935.1 of Halarcobacter sp. Classification (NCBI taxonomy): domain Bacteria; kingdom Pseudomonadati; phylum Campylobacterota; class Epsilonproteobacteria; order Campylobacterales; family Arcobacteraceae; genus Halarcobacter; species Halarcobacter sp. The sequence goes on along the minus strand of NZ_OY781470.1, from coordinate 232,201 downwards.
AACCTTTTTCTTGTATATATAAATCATCATATTTTTCTTCTAATTCTCTAGCTTTACTTTGAGCTCTAAAAACTTTTCTTCCAGGTAATAATCCAGTAGGGATAATCTCTTTTTTTGAAAAACTCATAGTAATATTTTTAGTAATAGTTTTTGGAGTAAATAATTTTTCTTTTTTATAATCTTTGAAAACATCCCCCTCCATAAGTATAAACTCTTCCTTACTTAATTTAATTCTTTTAGCAAGCCAAGAATTAAAAAAATAACTTTGATACTGAGAGATCAACATTTTAGAGATTTTTTTATCTTTTATAACTAAATCGCCATATATTAACTGTTTTGCTTTTTCTAAATTTTCTTTAGTATCGTTTCCAAAACGTTGATATCCAAAATAGTTTGGCAAACCAAATTTAGAAATCTCTTTTAAAACTTTTTCTATTTTATATAGGCTAGACTCATCAACTTCATGAAGCCTTATTTTAAAATGGTTACCTAATAAATCACCAATATTTAATTTTGAACTATGTAATCTTGTATCTAAAATTTCAATATTTTTTGATTTAAATTTTTGTAACTCTTTACTATATTTTTTTGGTACAGAAATATATTGAGTTGTTGTTGCATTCTTATCTTTTAATCCAGCATAGCCAATCTCATTTTCATAAATATTTAATTGTTTTGATAATTTTGAAATTAAATCCCAAGTACCCAGATCTCTTTTCTTTATTTTTGCAACAATAAAATTACCCTTAGGGCTAAATTTTATTGGATTTTCTTCAACAATAAAATCATCTCTATTTTGAAAAAACTTAAAGTCCAAAGGTTTATGTTTTTGAGCAAATACTCTTTCTATCATCTCTATTCTTTATTTTAAATTTTGGTATTATACTCTCAATCTACTAACAAGGGTTTAAAATGGATATGAAAAATATTGAAAGTATTATTAGTAAGTTTTCAAAAGACAGAGATTGGGATAAATTTCATAACCCAAAAAATTTAGTTATGGCGATGAGTGTTGAGGCATCAGAGTTAGTTGAGATATTCCAATGGTTAGACTTTGAACAAGCACAAAATCTATCAGAAGAGAAAAAAGAACATGTAAAACAAGAGATTGCTGATATTGTTGTTTATCTTACTAGAATATGTATGACTTATAATATAGATTTAGAAAAAGCTATTCTAGAAAAAATGAAAATGAATGAAAAAAAATACCCTTTATTTGATGAAAATGGGAAAAAAATAAACTATGGAAAGAAAAAATGAAAAAAATATATATTGCAGGACCTGATGTGTTCGAAAAAAACTCAATAGAAATTGGCAAAAAATATGTTGAACTTTGTAAAAAATATGGTTTTATTGGTTTATATCCTTTAGATAATCAAATAGATTTTAATCAAAAAAAACAAAAAATTGCCCAAGATATTTTTTTTGCGAATAAAAAACTAATTGAAGAGTGTGATATAGTAATTGCAAATTTAAACTCTTTTAGAGGGAAAGAATCTGATAGTGGTACAGTTTGGGAATGTGGTTATGCATATGGCTTAAAAAAGGAAGTTTATGGATATATAAGTACCAGTAATACATATATTCAACAATTTAATATCAATGAAATAAAGTATGAAAATGGTATTTATTATGATTTAGAAGATAGAGCAATAGAAGATTTTGATTATCCTTTAAACCTTATGTTATCATGTTCTATAAAGAAAATTCTTGTAGGAGACTTTGAAAAAGTATTAGCTCAGTTATGATATAATTTGAATAAATATTATTATAAGGATTTAGTATAAATACTAAAACAGTAATTAGAAATTTAAAAATTAAATATATTTTTTTATTTGTTATTATTTCTATTTCTACTTATTTAATATTAAATTTTTTTGCAATTGACAATAAAAAGAAGTATTTATCTCAAACTACACATGTTTATGAAAAAGCTTATAATAGTATTTTATTTCAATATAAAGATTTATCAGAAGTTATATATACAGGACTTTTAAGATTTACTAAAGCTGATGAAAAGCTTTTTAATATACACCTAAAAACAAAAAAAGAACAAGCAAAAATAAGACAAAAATTATATTTACAAACAATTAATAGATTTAACACACTAAAAAAAAGAAATATAATTAGTATAAACTATATCTTACCAGATAATACTATTTTCTTAAAAATGGTTAATCCACTTGATTTTGATAGAAAAACTAGTAATAAAAGAGAAACACTAAAATATGTTCAACAGCATAAAGTTCCTACTTCAAGTTATGAGATAGGAAAATTTGGTTCAGGATATAGATTTGTCTATCCAATAATTAAAAATAATATCTATTTAGGTCTAATTTCTTTAACTTTTAGTGAGGAAGCTATTACAAAATCACTAATGAAACAATATGATGTACTAAGTAACTTTATCATAAAAAAAGATATGTTTGATAAAGATTTTCTAAAAAATAACAAATCTTATAAAGATGCACACTTTGCTGGTTTTATTCATAATAAAACTATATTAGAAGACTTAAAACTGGAATCAAAAAAGAAGATTATAGATATAAAACCTTCATATGAAATCTCAAAAAAACTTTATGAATTGGGACAAAAAAAAGAAGCTTCATCAATATTTGTTAATGAAAAAGATTCTATTGTAACTGTTATACCTATTTATCATAATATCTCAAATATGTATGAAGGTTTTGTTTCAATTATTAGTAAAGGGGAAACTATAAATCTTTTAAATACTAATTACTATACAATCTTGTTTTTATTTATATTTTTATATTTAAGTGTAATGCTACTTTTCTTACAACAAAAAATTAAAGCAGTTTTAGATAAAGAATTAACTAAACAGATGATAAAAAAAGATCAACAACTTTTAGAGCAAGCAAAAATGGCACAAATGGGAGAGATGATAGGAAATATTGCCCACCAATGGAGACAACCTTTAAGTGCTATTAGTACCATAGCAAGTGGAATAAAACTAAATCATGAGTTTGGGATGCTTCAAGAGAATGATATACCTAAAAATATGGATTTAATCGTTGACAATACAAAATACCTTTCAAAAACCATAGATACATTTAGGGATTTTATAAAAGAGAAAAGGGTAGAAAAAGAGGTTATTATTCAAGATAGAATAGAAGAGAGTTTAAAAATCATTCAAGCTTCTTTGGAAAATAATCATATAAAGTTAATCAAAAATATTGATTATCAAACTCCAATAAAATATAAAATGATTCCGGAAGAATTAGCACAAGTTTTAATAAATATATTAAATAATGCTAAAGATGCAATTATTCACAAAAAAATAGAAGATAGTTGGATTAAAATCTCTTTAATAATTAAATCAAATAAAATATTAATTACAATTGAAGATAATGCTAAAGGGATAGAAGAGGTAAATATTGCAAAAATCTTTGACCCATATTTTACAACAAAACATCAATCTCAAGGGACTGGACTTGGATTGTATATGAGTAAAACCATTATTGAAAAACATTTAGGGGGAAGCCTTAGTGTAAAAAATAGTGAAAATGGTGCTTTATTTACAATTGAACTTTATAGGCAATAGACAAGTTAAAACTAAATTATTTCTGTAAACTCATGATATAATTTATCACTTAATGGCTTTTTTAATATTAGTTGTGTATCAATTGGTTTATTACCACTATATGAATCACAATCAGCTAAACCTAAATAAATAAATTTTTGAACTTTTTTATCTACATGGGAAAATTTTCTAACAAAAATATGTAATTTTACATTCTCTTTTTTATTATTTATCAATCTATATCCATCTCCTTTATCTTGAGACATAGAGGGTTTACTCACAAAATTAAAAGTATCATTTGATTTAAAATTATTTACATATTTTGATGCTTTTGAATATTTATCTTTTTCTAATGTAATAAATAAAAAGAAATCATCTTTAAATTTTAAGAAGCCACTTCCTCTAAAAGAACTATGTATTTTATTAAAATTTGATAATAAAGCTATTTCAAGCATATTATATTTTTCATATAATTTAAAAAATGGCAAACCATAATCTTTGTTTGAAAAGCTTTCTTCATAAGTTATAATTCCATAATTTAATGAACTCTCTATAAAACTTCTTTTGTATCTATCTTTTAATATTTCTTGAAACTCATCTGTTAAACAGATTTCAGAATCTTTTTTTTCAATAAGTTTTAAAAATCTTTTTTGTTGAGAAGAATCAAAAAACTCTTGATTTAAATAAGAAAAACTATGTCTAATTGTATTTTCATCAACATTTAATAGATACTTCTTTAAAACCTCTTTTGCCTTATTTAAATCGATTTTTTTATTATTAAGTAAATATTTTAATATGGCAAACTCATATATTCTTCTTAAAGGCAGATGATAATCTATAAAAGCCGAAGCTTTTAAAAAATTTTCATCTAAACAAATTATTTTTATATCTTCATTTTTCTCCACCCTATTTAAAAAAGAGATAAAAGATTTAGATTCACTAATAAAAGGTATTGGATTTATAAAATCATCATAATTAATAAAATCTTCCATAGATGGAATTTTATTTCCTAAAATTGCTTTAAACTCCAAATAATTATCTTTTAGATATTTAAAACTATTTAGATTTTCTTTATTTATTTGTTCTATTATTCTACTTTTTGAGATTTCATCTAGAATAATATGAGCATTTTTAAAATTGGCAAAATTGTTTAATAAAGAAAACTTTATACTCTCTTTATCAATAATTTTTTTACCACATAAGGCTAAAGCAATCAAAAAACTTTTTTTATGATTTCCTATGAAATCTATTAGGGTTAAAAACTCTTTATCCTTTGACCTCCTAACTCCTCTTCCTAATTGTTGTACAAATACTATAGGTGAATTTGTTGGTCTTAACATCAAAACGGTATTTACAGAAGGAATATCAATTCCCTCATTAAATATATCCACACTAAATATAACTTCAAGTTTTTTTTCTGCATCCTCTAGTGAGTTAATAAGCTCATCTCTTTTTTGTGTATTATCATCGCTTGTTAAAGCAATTGAAGTTATGCCTCTTTTGTTAAACTCTTCTGCCATATAAAAAGCATGCTCTTTTGAACTACAAAAGGCTAATACTCTTCTTTTATTTCCAGAATATCCATAAAAATTCATTTTTTCAATAATAAAATCAACTCTTCTATTTATCATTAAAAATCTTGATAAACTACTTATGTCACTTAAATCAATCTTTTCATAATCCAACTCTTTTATATCACTTACACCGTAATAATGAAAAGTGGAAACAAGTTTATTCTCTAAAGCTTCATCAAGTCTAATATCACAAGCTATATTATCATCAAATTGTTCATAAATAGAAAGCCCATCCATTCTATTTGGAGTTGCTGTTAATCCTAAGTTAAATTTTGCATCAAAATAATCCTTTACTTTTTTATAAGAGGGACTTGCTATATGATGAGCTTCATCATAAATAATATAATCAAATTCATCTTTTTTGAAAATTTCATAGTTTGAGCTTAATGTTTGTATAGTTGCAAAAATATAAGGCTTTAATATATCTTTATTATTACCTGTAAAAAGACCCATATCAAAATCATCTATTAAAGATTCAAAACACTCCTTTGCTTTATTCAAAATATTTTCTCTATGAACAATAAATAGCAATCTTTTTGGTTTTACTTTTTTTACATCAAAAGCAGCTAAATATGTTTTACCTGTTCCAGTTGCTGCTATAACTAAAGCTTTGTTTTCTTTATTTTTTCTAAAGAAATCTAACTTTTCTAATGCTTGTTTTTGCATTAAATTTGTTTTTATCTCTTTATTAAAAATGAAACGTTTTTTAACTAATTCTTTTTTATATGAAGAATATGAATCTATAAAACTTTTATCAACTTTAATAGACTCACTCCATAAAGAATCAAATTCATTAAATACAGTTTCTAAATATCTATCATCCTTTTTATTTATACTTTGATTGTTCCACTCTATATTTGTTTTAAATGCACTTGATGTTATATTGGAAGAACCAATTATAGTTTTATATTCATTTTCAAACTTGAAGATATATGCTTTTGAATGAAAACCTTGTGAACTTGAATCAAATATTTTTAGCTCAATATTCTCAAACTCTAAAAGTTTTGATAAGGCTTTTGGTTCTGTAAAATCTAAATATGTAGATGTTAGAATTTTTCCTTTTACACCTTTTTGTCTACACTTTTCTAAACTATTTAAAAGCAATTGAACACCAGAGTAATTTAAAAAAGCTACATTAAAAATAAATGAATCACAAGATTCCAAAAGTGAAATAATATGGTTGTAAAAATTGTTGCTAGGAGTATTTGTGATTAATTGATTCAAATAAACCTGCCTAAATTAATTTATCAAAAGCATATCTTGTTGCTCCAAGTAATGCAGTGTTGGGATTTAAAGAAACTCTTAAAGGGATCATTCTTAGTAACTCTTCAAATCTTCCTTTACTAAAAAAAGCATTTAAAAAGTAATCACTTTTTATAATTGGTAAAATTTTTGGAGCAATTCCACCACCAATATAAACTCCACCTAATGACATAGATTTTAAAGCAAGGTTACCAGCTTCAGCAGCATAAATCTCAGCAAATAGTTTTAATGTTTCTATACATAAAGGATCATTAAGTTCTAAAGCACCTTTACTTATTAAAGCACTTTTATCACTATTTTCATCCATATTAGCCATAAATTCTCCTTGTTTAGCAAATCCACTTTCATATAAAAATTCATATATTGTAGATATCCCCATTCCTGAAGCAACCCGTTCATAACTTACATGACCTGGATACCTTTTTCTTAGCCATGTTAAAAGTTCATCTTGTTGGGAAGTAATTGGTGCAAAATCACTATGTCCCCCTTCTGTTCCAATAGGAGAAAAAGAGTTTCCATCCCAATAAAGTATCGCTTCACCTAAACCTGTTCCTGCTGCAATAACAGCAATATTTCCTTTTATATCTCTTCCATTTGGATTTAAATCATAAAACTCTTCATTTTTAAGATACAACATTCCATATGCTGTTGCTTCCAAATCATTTAATAACTTTACTTTTTGAGTATTAAAATATTTTTTCAACTCTTCTGTACTAATATCCCAAGGAAGATTTGTTGTTCTACATCTTTGTTCTATAATAGGTCCAGCAATACCAATAGTAATTGCTTCAATAGCACTTTTTGGTGCACCGTTTTTAAACTCTTCTAATAACTCTAAAAAACTATTGTATTTTTTACTTGAAAATTGTTTTTCATAATATAGACTTAAACTATTATCTTCAATTTTATATAAAGCAAGTTTTGTTTTTGTCCCACCTATATCACCACTTAAAATCATTAGTTCTCCTCATTTTGAGTTAATAGATACATAAAAGCTTCAATAAAATATTCATCAGTTTGATTTGGAGATAATTTATAAAAAGATTTCCATGCTTGTGCTCTATGTTCATTATAATTATCTTGACTATTATCTTTTATCCAAGCAAGTCTAACAGCATGACCTATAATTACATCTAGCATTAAATCCGTTTCTAACTTAATATTAGGATTCTCTTTAAATATTTTAGATAAAGATTCAAGAGCTTCTAAATTTAATTGTCTGTAATCTGTAGCCTCAATTGCTTGTAAAAGGGCTTCAATTCTCAATTCAAAACTTCTTTCCCCTGCTGTTGTATCAAAAGTTAGCTCACGACCAATTCTATTATTTAAATTATATTTATCACCTATTACTAAGCCTCTACATTGTTTTAATAAGTACCAAATTCCTTTATAAAAATTTTTTGACAATCTTGAAAGCATTCCTGCCTCTTTTCTATATTCTGCCCAATCTTTATTTTCTTTTATCTCATTATTTTTTTCAAATTTAAAATTTAAAGAGCTGTTTGCTGTAATATATATATTTTCTTGATTTTTCATTTGCCCGATATTAAAACTAAGAGAATTTAATACTTCTATCAAACTATTATAAATTTGACTTGGAGAAGTACTAATTAAATACTCATATCCATCTGCAATTGATATATCTTTATCTTTACAAATTTTACTAACCAATAGTTGTACAAAATACCAACTTCTTATAGTTATAATCCCTTCAAATAATTCAGGCTTTATTCTAATTAAATGCCCTAAATGCAAAACAATCTCTTGTGTTAAAGCCCTTTCAGCAGGATTTTTTCCACAAAATTTTTTAATTAAATTTAAAGTTGAGATATTATCTAAAGGTTTGGATATAGTTGCTTCTTCACTATAAGCTCGTCCTACAGCTAATCTTTTTTGTCTAATTATTATCTCTAATAGAGCATCTTCCAAACGTTCATCAAAAGAGCCTTGTAAATCACTAATCCTCCTTATAATTGACCAATTCTCACAAGTAATGGCATATTGGTAATAATGTTGTGCTAACAATGACAATTTTATAGCTTTCTCTTCAATATAAACTTCAAAGTCTGAATTATATCTCTTATATAAAATATATAAAATATCAACTTTTTGACTTAGTGGTATATATTGGGTTAATTTCTCTATTAATACACTATCTTCTAGATTGAAATACTCTTGTATAAAGGTGTTTGATTTTTGTGAAATTTCACACTCCAACAAAGACGATATATAAAAATTTTTATCAGCCAAATTAAAATCTAAATCCTCTATTTTTAATCCATGCAAATTATCTATTCTTTCAATACCTGCAGTTGTAATCAGTTGTTGAAGAAAACCCAATTTAATTTTTATATTATTACAAACCTCACTTTGTAATTCATTCAATAAATCTAATATCTCATTTTTTTGCATACTATCTAACATATTGTCTTTTACTAAAAAAGGAATTATTGGTTGACCAGCTTGGTCCCAGTGAGTAGAAAGAAAGGTAAGAGATGCTCTAAAATGCTCTACTAATAATCTATTATCACAATTAAAATAAAATCCTTTAGGATTAAAATAATATGGCAAAAAAACTATATATTCATCTGCTAAAATATGTAACCTTGCTGTTGTAATAGAACGTGGTACCCAGGATGGTTTACCTGACAATCCTAATTTTTCATTTCTTCCTAAAACACTATGTACATATTTTAATTGTGAAGCATGAACTATTTTAAGTGGTTTTAACTCATCAATAGTTTGAGTATTAAATCCTAAATTAAGTAGTTTTTGTTTTACCACTTCATTTTCAGCTAAAATTGCAACCATTGGATATGTTGTTCTTTTATGCCCTATTCTACTTCTTCTATTTAAAGGATCTATATCATTTATATCCAATATTTTATCTTGTACCATTTGAGATAAAAGATATAAACTTTGTGCCCAAACTAAAGGAATATTTTCATTGGGAACTCTTTTTTGGCTTTTAGGACTTTTTCTTTCCTCTTCAATTAAATCTCTTTGAACATAATATAATTCTGGTAAAAGTCTTTGTCCATCTATTTCCACAAATAAAGGTTCTAGTTTTTTATTCCAATATTCAACCTCATCAGAGTCTCCTCTCATCAAAGAATCAAGAAGTAGATAAGTAAAAAATAGTGGCCATTCAGATTCAATATTTTCAAATTTTTTTAATTCTGATTTTTCATAATGTAATCTTGTATTATCCTCTAGACAACTTTGATGTCCATCTAAAAGAAATCTTTTACAACCATAATTTCCCTCAAGTTTCTTTAAAATCTTTTCTTTTGTTCTTTTTACTAACTCTTCATCTTCAACTGCATAAGCAGGATATCCGATAATACTTAATAAAGCGGCATCTGTCTCTTTTGAACTGGATTCCCTTGGTAATAACTCTTTTAAAGTAAATCTAGACCTAGCAATATCACTTGGAATCACATGTATTACAGCCTCTTTACTTGTAGTATTACCAAAAAGGTTAAATCCAGATATCGCTTCGAGTGCAGCTTTTGCCATACCTACAGAACTACAGTTAATTTCTGCATTACCGGTATTAATTTTGTGTCCTCTTTCCCAGATACCAAAATCAGCTGTACAATATGTTCTACTAATATAATGTACGAGATTTTGAACAAAATTAACCTCATCAATAGTATAGATAATTTTGATTCCCGAGGCTACCATTTGAGTTAACATTAAAATAAATATAGAAGTTGCATCGAGTTGAAGATGTCCCCATTCATTATCTCCAACTACAGGTAAACCTGTAGAGGTTCCATATTTTGCATGTAAAGCATCATTTGGATCAAGAGTATATTTAAATTTTTCAACTTTATCTTTTTGTCTCATCATTGATAAAAGTAAACCTCTCATCAGTTTTACAACACTTTGTGATAAATAATATGTTCTATAATCTTCTGGATTGTGTTTTTTAAAAGATAAACTTAAACCCCAAACACAAAGAATACTATATACATTATCTCTAACCCAAGCATCAGTATAGTCTCCATGAGTTGTTTTTGCTGTACTTGCAGGAAGTAGTCCAGTTATTGGATTTTGTTTAGATAAGATTATGTTTTCAATTGTTTGGAAGTAGTTCTCAAGAAGGGATTCTTTAGATTTTAAATACATTGAATTAACCTTTTATAAATCATAATTAAAAAATTATATGCTAATAGCCTAAAAATATCTCTATTTCTATGAATAGATTATATACTATTTAAAACTATTAACCTTATTCTTGAAAAGTATTATATATTTTTGTAACTTCAGTTAGGTTACTTATAAAAATATCTACAATCCTAGGGTCAAAATGTCTCCCTTTTTCCTTTTCTAAAAGATCAACTGCTTCATCCAAACTCCAAGCTCTTTTATATGGTCTAACTGAAGTTAAAGCATCAAATACATCTGCAATTGCAACTATCCTTCCATAAATATGGATATCTTCCCCTTTTAAACCATTTGGGTAACCATTTCCATCAAACTTTTCGTGATGAGTTAAAGCAATAACAGCCCCTGCTTTTAGATATTCACTTTGTGATTCTCTTAATATTTCATATCCAATTTGAGAATGGTTTTTCATCACATTAAACTCATCATCATCTAATTTTCCCGGTTTTAATAAGATTTTATCTTCTATTCCAACTTTTCCTAAATCATGAAATGCAGCAGCATAAAAGATTAAATCTTGTTCATCTTTAGATAATCCATACTCTTTTGCTAATAGTTTACTATAATGAGATACACGTGCAACGTGAGAAGCTGTTTCAGGGTCTTTAAACTCTGCTGTTTTACCTAATATTTGTAAAGTTTCATGTTCTCTGTCAATTAGTTGTTTAGTTGCTTTTTCAACCTCATCTTCTAAAAGTTTTGCTCTATCTTCAAGTAAAATTTGATTTTTATAATTTGTTAAAAGATTTATTACCCTTGCTTTAAAAAGTGTACTATTTACAGGTTTACTTAAAAAGTCATTTGCACCCGATTCAAACGCTTCTCTATGTACTCTTTCATCATCACCTGCTGCTGTAATCATTATTATTGGTGCTATTTTATTATGCTTTCTAAACTCTTTTATAAAATCTAAGCCATTTAAATTTGGCATCATATAATCTACAATTATCATATCTATTTTATTTTTTAAAACATAAATTAATGCTTCTAAAGGTTCTGAAAAACTTTTTACACTTAAATTCATCTCCAAACATATAGCTTCAATCAAAAATAAATTATTTTCATTATCATCTATAGATACTATATGCATCTCTTCAAATTCCATTATAAAATCCTTATTTACACTAAGTAGATATTCTATAAGTTCCACTTTTAATATCTTTTATATTAGTATAAAAAATATCTAAATTACCTTATAAATCTAATCTTTTTCTTAGTATAATTCCATAAAAAATTAAGGGTGCAAATGTATAAAAATATTAAATCGCTTGTTGAATTAAATCATTTTCAAAACTTTATAATTGGTATTATTATTCTTAATGGAATAACAATGGGTCTTGAAACCTCAACCACTATTATGAAATATTATTCTGAATTTATTTTAACTTTTGATAAGATGGTTATCTCAATATTTACATTAGAAATAATTCTAAGAATCTATGTTTATAGACTCTCATTTTTTAAAGACCCTTGGTCCTTATTTGATTTTTTTATAGTGGCAATCTCACTTATTCCTGCAAATGAAGGTTTTGCTATATTTAGAATATTAAGAGTTTTTAGACTCTTTAGACTTATAACTGTCGTACCACAAATGAGAAAAATTGTTGCTGCACTATTAAGTGTAATTCCAGGGATGCTTTCAATTATGGCTTTAATGGCTTTAATTTTTTATATTTTTGCTATTATGTCAACAAATTTATATGGTGAAAGTTTTCCACAATGGTTTGGAACTTTAGGGGATTCTTTTTATACTCTTTTTCAAATTATGACTTTAGAGTCTTGGTCAATGGGAATAGTTAGACCAATTATGGAAGTCCATCCTTATGCTTGGGTATTTTTCATCCCTTTTATTTTTATTGCAACATTTGTTATGATAAATCTAATTGTTGCAGTAATAGTTGATGCAATGGCTTTATTAAAAGCTGATGAAGAAAAAAATATTATAGGAGAAGTAAAAAACAGTGAAGTTTCACTACAAGATGAAATTAAAGATTTAAAAAAAGAGATTAAAGATTTAAAACAATTAATATCTAAAATAAAAATGGATTAATTCCATTTTTATTTTTTTTCTAACCTTTCATTTATCTCTTTTAAAATCTTTCTCTCTTCTAAAAGTTTTTCTCTTTCCTCTTCTAACTTAGCATTTTTATTTTTTTCTATTTGAATTAAATCCACATATCTACTTATTTCTGTTTTTTTAGTTAATAGCATCTCTTTATATTTTTCATTTAACTCTTCTATCTCATTTTCATATTTTTTAAGTTGGGCTTCATAAGAACTATTTTTTTGTCTCATACTTGCTAACTTACTTTCAAATCCAGTTAAATTTATACTTGATAACTCTGCTCTTAAAGCTTTTATCTCTTCTTTATATCTATACTCTTTTAGATTAAACTCTTTAATACTTAATAATACTTTTTTATGAAAGTCTCTTTTTTCTATATTCTCTTTTGTTGTTAAAAAAGCTATAGTTATATACTCATCATCTACACTTGAAGTTTTAAAAATTGTATTTTTTAAATAGAAGGTCTCTTTTGACTTTGAAATAAATTTGGTATTTCCAGTCCAAAGTTTTCCTTGACTTACTATTTCCCAAGTATCATCAATATATTTTTTTGGAATATCAGGATGGATAATATTATCAAAATTTAATATATTTAAGTCCTCTTTTTTATATCCACTAACCTCAAACATCGATTCATTCATATAGGTTATTGTTCCATCTCTTTTAAGTTTAAAAACTACGGCAACTTTTTCAATAGAAGATAAATAGTTATCTAACTCTTCTTGCTTTTTTTCTAATCTATGTTCAAAATATTTTTTTTCACATAAAATATCTATTTTTTCTAAAAGTATTTTTATATCAAGAGGCTTTAAAATATAAGAACTGACATTTTGATTTATAGCTTCCATCAAAACTTCATTTTCTATTTTTCCAGATACTATAATAAAAGGGATATATAAATCTGAATAACGAATAGATTTTAATAACTCTATACCATTCATCTTTGGCATATCAATATCTGAAATAATAATATCTATATCTTTATTTTCTTTATAAATTTTTAATGCCTCTAAACCATCTTTTGCCAATAAAATTTTTTTGAAATATTTTTTTAATGTAGACAATAATAATTCAGCATCATTTACTTGATCTTCTGCAACTAAAATTGTAATTTTCTTTAAAAACTCTTCATTCATAAGACACTCTTAATTTTTTTTTAATACTAGCTTAAAATAAATTAAAATATACTATTTTATAGAATATAAAAAAATGTTATAATTCCTATTAAATAATAAAAAAGATGGTACATGATTAATCTAAAAATAGTTGTAATTGAAGATGATGAGTTTTTATTAAACAAAATTGCTAGAGTTTTAAAAAGGGAGATAATGTCTGTATTTACCTTTAAAAATCCCATGGAGGCACTAGAAAAAATTCCTGAACTTTCTCCTGATATAATTGTTTCAGACATCAATATGCCCGAAATAAATGGAATAGAACTTTATAAAATATTAAAAGACCAAAATATTGAAATACCTATAATATTAGCTTCTGCTTTTAGCGAACCAGAATATTTTATAGAGGCAATAAAATTAAAAGTTAAAAATTTTATTGTTAAACCGATTGATTTAGATGATTTAATACAAGAATTAAAACTTTTTGAAAAAGAATTACAAAGTACAGAAGAGCAATTAAAAAGAGAAAGAATGCTTGTAATACAATCAAAAATGGCTGCTATGGGTGAGATGTTGGGTAATATTGCCCACCAATGGAAACAACCACTAAATACTATCTCAATTTGTGCATCAAATTTAAAAATTCAAAAAGAGATGGGCCATATAAAAGATGAAGATAATGTTTTAGACGATATGACAGAAAATATCACAAAATCTATCAAATATATGTCTGATACAATAAACGATTTTCAAAACTATCTAAAACCAAATAAACTAGAAACCTGCTTTTATTTAAAAGATACCATAGCAAAAGTTGAAAGTTTAGTTTCTGCACTATGCAAAACTAATAGTATTAAGATAATTAAAAATATAGAAGACAATATTCATCTATGTAGTTTTCAAAATGAATTAATTCAAGTACTAATAAATATTATAAAAAATTCTATTGATGAATTAGTAAATTTAAATGATGATGATAGAATTATCAAAATAGATATTTTTTCAGAGGATGAAACTCAAATTATAATTATACATGATAGTGCTGGTGGGATTCCTAAAAATATTATAAAAAAAGTTTTTGAACCATATTTTACTACAAAAAAAGATGAAGGTACAGGGATTGGACTTTATATGTCAAAACAGATTATAACTGGACATCTAAATGGCTCAATAGATGTTTCAAATGAAAAATTTGTTGTAGATAATAAAGAGCATGTAGGTGCTAAATTTGTACTAAAACTAAATTCTTTTAATATTTGTTAAAAAGTTTAATTACAAAACTTGAACCTGTATAAGTTTTATCTTCTATAAATAAACTATTTTTATAATAGTTTATTTTAGCATTTAATGATTTTTCACATATAGACTTAGAAATATATAATCCTAAACCTGTACCCATATTTTTAGTAGTAAAATATGGTTCAAAAATTCTGCTTTGGTTCTCTTTTTTTATTCCCCCTGCTAAATCTTTTATTGCAATTTTAATACTATTATTATCTTGACTAAGTTCTATACTAATTTGATTTTCGGGTATTGATGGGTTTTCTAAATTTAATATTGCTTCTTTTGCATTTGAAACACAGTTTAAAAGCACTTGTTTTAACTGTCCTTCTTGATTTTCAATTATATATTTATTAAACTCATTAATTCTTGATAAATCTTTTATTATATGATTATCAACTTTCACTACTAATTTTATTCTATGTGAATTTAATTGTGCTTGATATAATTTATTTATATCAAAAACAGTTTTTATAATATTAAATTCGGTTTTAGGCTCATCTTTTTTAAAGAATTTTCTAAATTCATCAATTGTATCTGACATATATTTTAGTTGTTCCATTACTTCTGATTTTATCTCATATAGATATTTTTCATCAAATTCATTGTGTTTATATGCAGAGACTAAATCTTGTATTATAAACCCTATTGAGTTCAAAGGTTGTCTCCATTGATGTGCAATTGCAGAAGTCATCTCTCCCATTGCTGCTAATTTTGATTGTTGCATTAAAAGATGCTCTTTTTGAACCTTTTCTTCTTCTAACTTCTTTATCTCACTAATATCGTCAATAGTTGAAACAAAATAATCAAATTTAGTTTTTTTATCATCAACATAAACTGGAACCACTGTAAGTTTTACCCAAACTATTTCCCCATCCTTTTTTACATATCTTTTCTCAAGATAATACTCATCTATCTCTTTATTTATAAGTTTTTTTACTAAGCTTACATCTTTTTCCAAATCTTCTTTATAAGTTATATCTTTAAAACTTAGATTTATTAACTCTTCTCTTTCATATCCTACTATTCTACAAAATCTATTACTTATTCTCCAAAAACTTCCATCTTTTAAAACTAAAGCTATCCCTATGGGTGAAATATCAAATACATTTTGAAAAAGCTTTTTATTTTTAGATTCTAAAGTCAAATCTTTTATATTACCTATAAAATATAGCTCATTTTTGATTTTAACTTTTGTTACAGTTAAATTTATATTTACAAAAGATCCATCTTTGTGTAAACCATAAAGTTCCCTATCTTGGTTTATTATTTTAGAATGCATATCTTTATCATGATTTTTTATATATTCATCATGATTTTCATGGTGAGGATTTGGGATCAAAATATTTACATTTTTATTTAATAATTCACTTTTTTCATATCCAAACATTTTTATAACTGCATTATTAATCTCTTGAATTATCCCCTCTTTATCTATAACAACTATCCCATCTGAAGTATTATTTAAAATAGTTTCTATTTTATTTGTTGAATCTTTTAAACTTCTATTTACCTCTTTTAACTTAATCAAATAATTATAAACTAAAAAAACAAAAGGAAAAACCAAAAATATTGCAGCTAAAAAAAGTAAAATTCCAATTTGTTTTGATTTATCAAGAAACTTTATAATATTTAAATCTTTTTTCATTTCATACAAAATATAATATTTAGTATCAAAAGGATATATGGCTTTTAAAACCACATTACTGTCATTATCTATTAATCTTTTATCTAATATATCAATATCAAAGAAATCATTTACTTTTATCTCTTTATCTAAATATTTAGACCAATTTAGATTTTTATCTTTATGTATAATAAAGTGTCCCTCTTTATCTAATAAATATTTATTAAAATTTGGTCCTTTTAAAACTGTATCCAAAAAATCATTCATACTATAATTTATTGTTACTATATAACTTTTTTTATTTCCATCATAAATAGGCATAGCCGTTCTTAAAGTAGCTAAATAAGGTTTTTCAACCTGACCATTTTCAATATTTAAGTCTAAATCAGAAAATCCTACTTGATGTTTTTTTAATTTTAAAAATTTTTTTATATAATACCTTTTGGATTTATTTTGTAACTCTTTATCTTTAGATACATAAACTAGATTATTTCTCTTGTTTACTCTTACAACTTCATAACCATTTAAATCAATAATTCTTATTTGATTAATTTTTCTATTTGCTTTTATAAAATCTATAAATAGTTTTTTTACTTCATCACTTTCTTTAGTTTTAATAAATTTTTTGATTGAATTATGATTGACTATAGTATCTAAAATAGGTATTTTTTCTTTTTTGATTGAATCAAATGATTTATTTATTTCGAATAAATTACTTTCAATCTGTTTTTTATAAGAATCAGTAATTATATTTTTGCTATAAAGATAAGCTAAAAGAAATAAAAGTAAGGATATAGATAAAGACACTATAAAAAAAAGAGTGATTTTAGACTTGAAATTCATTATATTTCTCCTATACTGTTTAAATTATAGTAGACTCTATTTTAAATATATATTATTTTTTAGTAAGAAACTCTATTCTTCCCTTCAGATTTTGACTTATAAAGTAATTGATCTACTCTTTTATACAATGTTGTTATGTCATCTTCACTATTTACTTCACACAAACCTATACTTATTGTAACACTTATTTTATTTTCTATCTTTATTTTTTCTCTTGTAGACTTTAAAAGCTTTTCACTAACTTTTAAGCCATCTTCAATGTTTGTATTAGGCAATAATATAATAAATTCTTCCCCTCCAACTCTGTAGAAATAATCATTTGATCTTAATTTTGTTTCCACTAATCTACAAAAACTGCATAATACTTCATCACCTATATTATGACCATAATTGTCATTTATACTTTTAAAATTGTCTATATCTATATAAATAACAGAAAAAATATTTTTATATCTTTTATAATCATCAAATAATAAACTTAACTTTCTATCAAATGCTTTTCTATTTTTTATATTTGTCAAGCCATCAATATAAATCTCTTTTTTTAAATGTTTTATTTTTAGTTTTATCTCTTTTTCTAATGCAGTATTTGTAATTAACCACTTTTTTTTGATTATTAAATAAACTACTAGAATAACTATTAACAATATTATAATAATAGAAATTATAATATATATATACAGATTTTTATTACTAATAACTAAATTTATAACACTTCTATTGTCATTCTCTTTATATATAAACTCATCTATCTTAGCTTGCTTTTTTACTAAGCCCATTAACCTATATACATCATTTATTTTAATTAGTCTTTCTTTATCTAAAGTTCCTATTTTTCCATAGTTATCATAGGCATATTCTTTTAACACTATCCCTTCATTTATCAAACTATTTAACGATTTATTTTGTGTATTATATTTTTCATAAATCAATTTTGCAGTTTTTGGAATATGCTTAAATGCATAATGCCATCCTTTGATTGTTGCTTCATAAAAATTCTTAGTCAAATTTGGATTGTTTTTTATAAATAAACTTGTAGTATAAATAATATCATCATAAAAATCAAAACCATACACTTTCGGGTCAAATACTTTATAAGCAATGTTTTTTTCTTTTAGTACTATAGGTTCATTAGAGATATATGAGGCCATTGCATCAGCTTTATCGTTTATCAAATCTTCAATATTAAAACTATGTTTTAAAGCATCTATTTGTGATAATTCAATACCATTCGCACTTAACATAGCAATAATTGATGCTGAAAGTCTTGCATCTGTAGTTATCATCACTTTTTTATTTTTCAAATCTTCTAAATTTCTTATTTTATTGTTATCTTTTACTAATAATACAAGGGGAGAATGCTGAAATATTGCCCCCAAAGCTACAATATTTTCCCCTTTTGATTTTTCAATTAAAATTGAAGACCTATTTACAGCAAAATCTATCTCTCCACCTTTTATCATATCTATTTGAGTTCTTTTAGGTTCAAATTCTAATAACTTTACATCAAGTCCTACTTCTTTATAAAATCCTTTTTCTTTTGCTATTATAAATCCGGCAAATTGAAATTGATTTTTCCAACTAAATTGAACTTTAACTTCTTTGATTTCTTGTGCAAAAGTTGATAATAATAAGATAATAATAAATAATAATATTTTCATATATTTTTTCCATAATATTTTATTAAGATTATACTACATGTAGATTAAAAATATATAAGTATATTATTAGTTTTAAAATATTGTTTTAGATTTTTTTAGAGAGATTAAGGGGTTTAGAACAACCCCTTAAATTTTTTGTTTATCTATTTTTTTCTTGAAAATTTTTGTTTTATTCTAACTACTCCATAGAAAAATAATGGAATAAATAGTACACCAATAGCAACAGCAGCTAACATACCACCAACAACTGTTGTACCAATAATATGTCTACTTGCACTTCCTGCACCTGAACTTAAGGCAAGAGGTAATGTACCAACAATAAATGCTAAAGAGGTCATTACAATTGGTCTAAACCTTAATCTAGCAGCCTCAATAGTAGCATCAAATAAGCTTAATCCTGAACTCAATTTATCCATTGCAAACTCAACAATCAAAATTGCATTTTTTGCAGATAAACCAACAAGAGTAATAAGTCCTACTTGGAAATATATATCTGCTTCTAACCCTCTTAAATACACGGCTAAAGCTGCACCAAAGATTGAGAATGGAATTGAAATAATTACAGCCATTGGAATACTCCAACTCTCATATAATGCTGCAAGAATCAAGAATACAAATAAAGCAGCATATAAAGATGTGTAATCACCTTCTTTTTCAAGTTTCTTCTCTTGGAATGTAGTACCTGACCAAGCTATAGTATACCCTTCAGGTAGTACTGAACTTGCAATCTCTTCAATAGCGTTAGTTGCATCACTTGAAGCAAATCCTGCAGCTGGATTACCTGTTATTTTTGAAGCATTAAACATATTAAATCTTTCGATAATACTAGCACTTACTTCTCTTTTTAAAGTAACTAATTCACTAATTGGAACTAAATTATCATTACTTGATCTTACATAAATATTTTTAAAATCATCTCTATTTTCTCTATATTTAGATTCTGATTGTATATTTACATGGAATGTTCTACTATATAGGTTAAAGTCATTAATATAACCTTTCCCAAATGTTTGTTGAATCACATTAAATATAGATTGTACATCTACATTCATAGATTTTGCTTTTTCTCTATCAACAGTTAACATATATTGAGGAACATTCGTATTTAAAGTTGTTCTTACTGATGTTAATCTAGGATCAGCAGATGCTTTTGAAACAATCTCATCAGTATATTTACCTAAATCACTTATATCACCACCTGTTCTATCTTGAATCCACATCTCAAAACCACCTGTTGTACTCATCCCCATAATTGGAGGAGGATTTACAGGGATAACAAAGGCCTCTTTACTAGTCATCATAAATTGTCCCATTAATTGCCCTGCAATTGCTTGAGAGTTTTGATTTGGTAGAGGTCTTTCATCCCAAGGTCTAAGCATAGCAAACATTAATGCTGCATCTGTTTTATAAGCAAACGATGAAATATCTAAACCAGTAATTGCCCCCGTAGAAATTATATCTGGATGTGATAATAATTGCTTTTCAATTCTATTTGTAATTTTTTTAGATTCACCTAAAGAAGTAGATGGCATCATATTTACAATTACAAGTAATACCCCTTTATCTTCTGTTGGAACTAATCCAGAAGGTGTACTTTTCATAATAGAATATGTTGCACCCATTAATATTGCAAATAATGCTAATGAAAAGAACCATAATCTAATAGTTTGTTTTGTAATACCAATAAAAACTGTAGTTGACCAATCAAAAAAATCATTAAATTTTCTAATTAACCAAATTGGTTCTGGCTCATGTTTTCTTAAAAAGATTGCACAAAGAGCAGGAGTTAAAGTAAGAGCAACTAAACCAGAGATTACAACTGCCATTACAATAGTAATAGCAAACTGTTTATACATAACTCCACTAAATCCCCCTGTAAGTGCAGCAGGAATAAATACTGCTGATAATACAAGAATAATAGCTACAAGTGGAGTTGTTAACTCTTTCATTGCTTCAATAGTTGCTTCTTTTACATTTAAAGCTTTTGTTCTTAAATTTCTTTCTACATTTTCAATTACAATAATAGCATCATCAACAACCAATCCAATAGCTAGAATCATACCAAATAAAGTAAGTAAGTTTATAGAAAAGCCTGCGGCATAAAGACCTGCAAAAGTACCAATAACCGAAACAGGAATAGCCAATACAGGAATAATTGTTGCTCTAAAGTTACCTAAGAATAGATAAATTAAAATCACAACGAAAACAATTGCTTCAAGCAATGTTTTCACAACTTCTTTAATCGATTCATCAACAAAAAGTGTTGCATCATAAGGAACTCTATACTCTAAATCTTCAGGGAACTTATGAGAAATCTCTTTTAGTTTTTCATCAAGTGCAGCAGAAACTTCAAGTGCATTTGCACCTGGTGCTAAGAAAATACCAACGGGAATCATTGGTTCTTCATTATAATTTGCAGATGTATTATGAGAATCTGCACCTAATTCAATTCTAGCAATATCTTTTAATCTTAAAGTTGAACCATCGGGATTTGATCGTACTATAATGTTTTCAAACTCTTTTACATTTTTTAATCTACCTTCAGTTGAGATAGAGTAAGTAAATGCTTGAATATTTTTAATTGGTTCAGCACCAACTGAACCTGTAGAGTATTGATTATTTTGACTATTAATAAGCTCTCTTACTTCTTCAGGAGTCAAATTATAAAATGCAAGTTTTTCTGGATCAATCCAAACTCTAATTGAGTAGTCTTTAGCACCAAAAACTGTTGCATCACCAATACCTTTAATTCTTTTTATATCATCAATAACATTTACTGTTAAATAGTTTGAAATATATGTTGTATCATGCACTTGACCTTTTGATCTAAAAGCCAATACTTTAAGCATATCAGGAGATCTTTCTCTTACAGATATACCTTGTCTTTGAACCTCTTCGGGTAATTTATTAAGAGCCAATTGTACTCTGTTATTTACATCAACCTTTGCTTGTGCAACATCAGTACCTACATTAAAAATAATACTTAAAGATAATACCCCACTCGGAGATGCTGTTGAAGACATATATGTCATATTATCAACACCATTTATGGCATTTTCTAATGTTGTTGCTACAGTTGAAGAGAGTGTCTGAGCATTTGCCCCAGGATATGTAGCTGTTACATTAATCTGAGGAGGAGTTACTGCAGGGTACTCTTTTACAGGTAAAATATTTATGGAAATTAACCCTGCTAATATAATTAAAATAGACAAAACTGTTGCGAAGATTGGTCTATTTATAAAAAAACGTGAAAACATCTATTTTCCTTACTTGTTAATTATTTTGTCAACAGCTACAGGTTTACCAGGTTTAACTCTAAAGAAGTTGTTAACAATAACTTTATCACCGCTTTGAAGTGGTCCACCAATAACAATATATTTATCACCACTTTCATTTCCAATAATAACTGGTTTTACTGCTGCTACACCTTTGTTTTCAACAAAAACAACTGTTCCTAATGGATTTTGTAATAACGCCTTTTGAGGAATTGTAATTACATTTTTTTGAACAATTCCATTTAAAGTTACCCTTGCAAAATTTCCAGCCATCAATTGATTGTTTTCATTATCAATTAAAGCCCTCATCTTCACTGTAGAAGTATCTTTATCAATATTTACATCTATAAAATCCACATAACCTTTTGCTGATATAGGTTTATCATTTACATTTAATGTTACGTTAATTTTTCCATCACTAGGGATTGTCCATAAACCTGTTTTAATATTTTTATAATCACTTAATGGCATTGAAAAATCAACATACACTTTTTCATTTTGTGTAATTGTTACTAATTCCATTGGAGGATTTGCTGTTACCAAATTTCCTACGTCAACTTTTTTAATACCTGCAATACCTGAAATAGGAGCTTTTACTTTTGTATAATCTAAATCAATTTGCGCTTGTTTTAATTCAGCTTTTGCCAATGCAAGTGAAGCTAACGCTTCTTCATAAGTAGATAAAGAATTATCTCTTTGTTCAGTTGTTACAGCTTTACTTTTATAAAGTTTTTTAATTCTATTCCAACTTCTTGTTGCATTATCAAGTGTAGCTTGATTCATTTTTACTGATGCAAGAGCAGCATCTACTTTTGCTTTATATAAATCATCTTCAATTTTAAATAAAGAATCACCTTTATTTACTTTTTTACCCTCTTCAAATCTTAACTCTTCTAATACTCCAAGAACTCTTGAATAAACTACAGCACTCTTTAAAGCTTTTATTTGTGCTGGATATTTTAAATCAATTTTTAAATCTTGTGCTTCAGGTACAATATATGCATCAGCTTTTGGTGCTGGCATTTGTTTTCCAGCTGGAGCACCTTCCGCAGCTAAAAGACTTGATGAAATTGTAGTTAATGCTAATGCTGAAACTACTAATAAACCTTTAATTCTTCTCATTTTACAAACTCCTCTAATTTTTCACCACTATAGTAAATTATATTTGCTTTTTTAATTTCTAAATCATAAAGTGCAACTTTTAATGCACTTTCGGCATCATACTTTTCACTTAAAGCTTCAAGATATGATACATTATCTACTATACCATTTTCGTATTTTGCTTTTATTGAATCATATGCACTATTTGCTGCTTTTAATCCAGCTTTTGCTGACTTAACTTTTAATTTTCCAATCTCATAAGATTTATTTGCTAATTTTAAATCAACTGAAGCTTTGTTTTTTTCATATTCATATTGAGATTTTAAAGCTAAATATTGTTTATATGCTGCTTGGTATTCTCTACTTGTTGCCCCAAAATCAAATATTTTCCATGATAGGTTTACAGATGCAATATTTTGACTATAATCATCACTATTACTACTATAAGTATTTGTATTGTAATTTAAATCGTTTCTTGCATATGTATCATTTATAGTTACAGTTGGTAATGTACCACTTTTTTTAGCTTTTGCATCTGCTAATAAAGCTTCTAATTTATACTCTAATGCTTTTAAATCTGCTCTTAATTGAGTTTTATCAGAATTGTATTCATCTACAGAAGAACCTTTTTCAATTGATACTGATTTACCTACAACATATTCCAAATTATGTATAATAGTTTGAATATTTAATTCTATTTCATGTAATTCAACTCTAGCTGTTTCAATTCTTGAAATGATTTTTTGAACTTCATCTTCAGTTGTAGTACCAGCATCTAAAAATCTTTTCAATCTTGTATACTGTGCTTCTAACTGTTCGATCTCTTTCAATTTAGCCTCTTTTTGTGCCCCTAAAGATAAATAAGTAAAATAGTAATCTGTTACTTGTAAAGCAATCTCATTTTCTTGATTAACTAAACTGTTTTTACCTTGTTCAATTGATGCTTCATATGAATCATAAGTATTATATTTTTTACCGCCATCATAAATTACATAATCTACACTTCCTTGAATTGTATTTCTGCTATGAGGTACGCCACTTGTTTCTTTATTTGTTCTTTGATAATTTGCACCTACGCTAAATTGTGGCAAATATGAATTTTGAACACTTTTATAAGAATCTTTTGTACTCTCTATACTAATTCTTGAAGAGTCAATCATCTTATTATTTTTAGTTAATTCTATTAACTGTGTTAAACTCTCGCCAAACAATGCAAAAGGCACAATTAAAAGAATAGCTATACTTTTTTTCATTTTAAATCCTTATTATCTATTTTATAATCTTATTTTTTATTATATTAAATATTATACACTATTTAATTACATTTATTAATTTCTATTAAATCAAAGATTGTATCAACATAATTATCTATCTCTTTTTTTGAGTTTGTTTTAACTTTACAGGTTAATTGAGAAATAAATACTCCTGTACCTAATAAAAAAAGCCCATTTACAAGCTTTCGGGCTTCAGGCTTTAACTCTTTTTTCTCTATCCCTTCATCAAAAATAGATTTAAACCATAAATAGTATTCTTCATTGTGTCTAGTGTGATAATCAATAATATCTTTAGTTGGTTCAGACAAAGAGATTGATAAAAATTCTTTATATAAATTTCTTAACTCATCATCCTCTTCTTCATAAAAAATTTCTAAAAAAATCTTTACCTTTTCACGAGATGATTTTACACTATTGAGTTTTTCCTCTTTTAATATGTTGTGTTTAAGTATTGATAAATTTATTATTTCAAAAACTAAATCATTTTTATTAGTGAAGTAATCATAGAAACTACCTTTGCTAATCCCTGCAAACTTTGCTAGTTTTGATATAGAGATTTTATTTATCCCCTCTTCAATCAAGATTTGCTTACAAGAGAGTGCTATATCTTTTCTTTTTTGTATTTTATCTACTATAATTGCCAATAAAAATCCTAATTTTAAAATGAACGACCGTCGGTCATTTATTTTGAAATAATACTAAAATATTATTAACAGTAGCTTAATATAAAAAATTATTTCTAACTTATTAAAGTAGTTTGATATAAGAATATTGTATAAATAAAAAAGTGGATGGGGTAGCAGGACTCGAACCTGCGAATAACGATACCAAAAACCGTTGCCTTACCACTTGGCGATACCCCATTATGATTAAAAATTATTTTAGTGGAGCGGGAAACGAGACTCGAACTCGCGACAATCTGCTTGGAAGGCAGAGGCTCTAGCCAACTGAGCTATTCCCGCATATATTAGTATAAACTAATTTGAGATGGAAATTATAAGCAATCTTTTCTTATATTTTCCTAAATATTTGTAAAAAGTGATGTCTTTTTTGGTTGCGGAAGCTGGATTTGAACCAACGACCTTCGGGTTATGAGCCCGACGAGCTACCGAACTGCTCTATTCCGCGTTAAAATAATCTATATGGATTTATAAAATTTTAAAAGAAACCACATTTATAATATAAGTGGTGCGGATGAGAGGACTCGAACCTCCACACCGTGAGGCACCAGATCCTAAGTCTGGCGTGTCTACCAATTTCACCACATCCGCACAAAAAAAGTCAAAAAAAAAGATTCAGTTGAAAACAACCAAAATCTTAAAGTGGCACGCCTGAAAGGATTCGAACCTTTGACCGCACGCTTAGAAGGCGTGTGCTCTATCCAGCTGAGCTACAGACGCAATTATACAATTTGAAAATGGGGTGGATAATGGGATTCGAACCCACGGCCCTCGGAACCACAACCCGATGCTCTAACCAGCTGAGCTATACCCACCATACGAATGGTCGGGGCGAGAGGATTCGAACCTCCGGCCCCCTGGTCCCAAACCAGGTGCGCTAACCAGACTGCGCTACGCCCCGAAACATCTACTTATTCTTTCAAAAAGTGGACGGAATTATACTACATTTTTTTTTATTTGTCAAGAGGTTTTATTCAAAAGTTAGATTTTTTTCTAAATTTATGATTTATAGCAATCTAGTACAATACATTTTTTTTATTTATTGCTATAATTAATTTTATGAATACTATAACAAATCTAATTCATAATGTAAAGTTCAAACCAACAGAAAAAAATGATATTTTTTTATATGAAGGGGACTATAATAATTTTTGTTTTGAAAAGCATGTTCATGAAGAATATACAATCTCCCTTATAGAAAGGGGAGAAATGGGTGCTTTTCTAAGAGGTTTTAACCATAAATTTAATAAATCTTCTATTATAACAATAAATCCCGATGAGATTCATTCTTGTGGTGTTCTTTCACAAGAAGGATACAAACACCACTCTTTATATATTTCCCAAAATACAATGCAAGAACTATTAAAAGATAATTTCAATACTCAATTGTCGCCTTTTAAGAATTTTGAATTTACTAATAAACTAATATACAATAGATTATTTTTATTAATGAAATATAAAGAAAACTTTTTTAATAAACTATCTTGGGAGTGTGAATTGATTGATACAATCAATTTTATTATAAAAATAAATACAACACTATATAATGAAAATGAACTACCTTCACATAATCTATTAATTAAATATGCAAAAGAGTTTATTAAAGATAATTATAATCAAAATTTTTCATTAGATGACTTTTCAAAAGAGTTTAATATTTCAAAATTTCATTTTTTAAGATTATTCAAAAAACACACTTCTGTATCTCCGCATACATACCAAATGATAAGAAAAGTTGAAAAAGCAAAACAGTTTTTAAGAAATGGAGAAGATATAAGTGAAGTTGCTTATTTATGTGGATTTACAGATCAAAGTCATTTAAATAAGAAATTTAAACAATTAACTGGACTTACTCCTGGTATATATAAAAGTTTTTTTACTTAGCAACCTTGTACTATACATATATTTACTATTTGTATAAAATTCTCAAATGAAAAAAACTAGTTTTAAAAATGGATTTATTTCAAATTTACCAATAAGTTTAAGTGTTTTTAGTTATGGTGTTGTATTAGGCATTATTTGTAATTCTACTAATATTGAATATATTCAACTACTTATTATGAATATATTTATATTTGCAGGTTCTTCCCAATTCGTAATTGTAGATATGCTATCAAATTCATTTAGTATTACAGCAATAATTGGAACTGCTATACTTATAAATATGAGATATTTTTTAATAGCAACAACATTAGACACTCTTTTTATAAATAGTTCCCTAAAAGAGAAATTGTTTATAATGCATTTTGTGACAGATGAATCTTGGGCTATTACAATGAAAAATTTAAAAGAAAAAGGAGTAACTATATATTTTCTTTTAGGTGGAGGCTTTTGCATTTTCATATCTTGGCTTTTAGGTACATCAAGTGGATACTTTTTTGCACAGTTTATTATTGAACCTAAAAAATATGGTCTTGATTTTGCATTTTTTGGAATGTTTCTTGCAATTTTAACTGCTATGTACAAATCAAAGGACGATTTTTTTATATACTTAATTACGGCTATAATTGCTGTAATTTCTAGTTATTTATTAGATAATACAATATATATTTTAATATCTGCACTTTTGGGTTCTATAATCTCAGTTTTATTAAAAAAGGAACATAATGGATAATATGCAAGTGTTTTTTATTATTTTTATTGTTGCCATAGGAACTTATTTTCTTAGAATATCAGGTCTTCTTTTATCAAATAATTTAAAAAAGTATAAATACATAGATTCTATTTTAGAAACTATACCTAAAACTTTACTTATAGCTCTTATAATACCACCTATTATAAAAGAGGGGACGTTTGGGATTATTGCAAGTTTATTTGTTATTATAGCAATGATTAAAACAAAAAATATTTTTATATCAATGAGCATAGGAGTTTTTATAATATATTTAAGTAGAAACAATCTCCTTTTTTAAAAGGAGATTACTTATTAAAATTGGATTAATCCGTCTACAGGTGAAGATGCAGTTGCATAAGGTTTTTTAGGAATTCTTCCTGCTTTATAACCTATTCTTCCTGCTTTAACAGCATATTTCATAGCTTGTGCCATAGCTATTGGATCAGCAGCTTGTGCAATTGCTGTATTAGTCAATACAGCTTCTGCACCTAACTCCATAGCGATTGCTGCATCACTAGCACACCCTACTCCTGCATCTACAATAACTGGAACAGAAACAGCATCTTTTATAAATGCTACATTATATCTATTTTGAATACCAAGTCCAGAACCAATAGGTGCAGCTAATGGCATAATAGCATCAGCACCTGCATCTTCTAATCTTTTTGCAATAATTGGATCATCATTAGTATATGCCATAATAGTAAAACCGTCTTTTTTTAATATTTCACAAGCTTTAATTGTTTCTATTACATCTGGATAAAGTGTTTTTTGTGCATCACCTATCACTTCTAGCTTAATTAAATCAATCCCGGTAGCTTCTCGCATAAGTCTAAACGTTGTAATTGCTTCTTCTGATGTAAAACACCCTGCACTATTTGGTAGTAGTTTTACATTTGTATCTTTAAAATAATCTAATAAATTCTCTTCATCTGGATTTGTAATATTAACTCTTCTAATTGCAACTGTAATAAGCTCTGATTCAGAAGCAAGTGTTGCTTCTCTTGTAGTTTGAAAATCTTTATATTTACCAGAACCAACTATTAGTCTACTATTAAACTCATATTTCCCTATTTTTAGAATATCACTCATTTATATTTCCCTTTCCTAATATTTTTATTAAAGCCACTTTTTTAGCAACTTTTACTTATAAATTTTTTATAATCTTTGCTTATATTATTGACATCTATAGCGATAATTTCAGGCACATCATAGCTATGTAATTCTTTAATTATGCTTTCAATTTTTTCAAAATTCTTTTTTTTAGTTTTTATAGTTAAAAGCACTTCATTATCGTTACAAAATTCACCTTCCCATTTATAAAATGACTCAATATTTGATAGCTGTAAACAAGCTGCAAGTCTCTTTTCTAGTAAAACTTTTGCAAGTTTTTTTGCTTGATTTTTATCTGAACAAGTTGTTTGTATAATTATAGCTTTCATAGTTTTTTTACCTCTTCAACTAAATCAGATGGTATAAGAGAGTAGTTATTTTTTTTATAATTAGATGCAGCCATAGCATGAGCTAAACTGGCATTTATTGCTGCATCTAAGGGTTTGTAGCCTTGAGCTAACAAAGAGCCAACTAAGCCACTTAAAACATCTCCACTACCACCTTTACTTAATACAGCAGAGCCTAGATTATTTACATATATAAACTGATTTTGACAGATTAATACATTTGCACCTTTTAAAAGAACAACCACCTTAGGATATTTTGTGCAAAAATCTTTTATATATTTGAATCTGTCTTTTTGTAAATCTTTTACATCAATATTAGCTATGTCGCATATTTTTAATAGAGCACAAAACTCTTTAGGATGAGGAGTTAAAACCACCTCTTTATCAAGTACTACTTTTATAATCTCTTCATAAAATAAATCTGCGTCTATTATAATTGGTAGATTGGTTTTTAAAATCTCTTCAATCTCTTTCTCTTCATATATCCCTAAGCCCATTCCTAAAGCTATTGCTGTACAGTTTGAACTTAATTTATGAGTTTGCATTATATGATAAGGTAAATCGACACATTCATGGCAAATAACACTTACTAATCCTGCACCAAAGCCAAAAGCTGCTTTTGCTGCAATTACAGCTGCACCTTTTTTAGTTCCTGCAACTACATTCAAATGTCCAAAAGTACCTTTATGAGAATCTTTTTTATCTCTTAAAGGAAGTTTTAAATCCTCTTTATCAAGTAAGTAGATATTTGTATCATTTTCATAAACTTCTCTTTGAATTCCTAAATTAGCTACTAAAATATCCCCAATATAATCTTTTGCCATATCTGAATATAAAGAGACTTTTAAAGCTCCCATAGTAATTGTAGTATCTGCATAAAAAGCTGTAGTAGTTACTTCACCTTTGAAATCGATTCCTGTTGGTATATCACAAGCTATTTTATATGAATTATAAGTATTTAGTTTTTCTATTAAATTTTGAGTATTTGTATCTAAGTCTCTTGTTAAACCACTTCCAAATAAACAATCAACTATCACATCAGTTTCTATTAATTCTTCAACAAATTTAACACCTAAAAGTTTTGCTCTTTTATATTGTAGTTGTGCCATTTGTGATTTTAATTCAAAAGGTAGATATAGTTTTACATTAAATTTTTTATATAACAATCTTCCCAATGCTATTCCATCTGCACCGTTGTTTCCCATACCACAAACAATTAAGATAGAAGAGTTTTGCTCAAACCTATTTTCAATGAAATCTAAAATTGAAGAAGCTGCATGCTCCATAAGTATATCTTCTGTTAAAGCAAACTCTTCATAACACCTTTTATCTAAACTTCCAACTTCATAATAAAGATTTTGCATAATAGTTCCTTACCTTTTAAACTTCCAGTCTTTTTCTTCTAATATAGTTTTGATTTTATCTTTAACATCACCTTGTATCTCAATCCATTCTTCTTTGATTGAACCACCGCAAGCGAGCCTTTTTTTTAAAAGTTTTAAAACCTCTTTTTTTTCTTTCTCATCAATATAAAATCTTCCAACTAAAGTAACTGGTTTTCCTTTTCTTTTTTCAAAAGTAAAAACCAATTGATGTTGATTTTTAGGAATTATCTCATTTGTGGATTTTTTAAATTTTTTATCATTTTTACTTGTATCAAAATTATCACCCTCTAATTTTGCACCCATCTCAAAAATCATTAAAACTCCTTTATCCTAGTTTGTACATCAATCTTTTCAATAGTTGTAAAATCTTTTATTTTGTATTGTTCAAGGGCAACCCTTCCAATCATTGCAGCATTATCAGAACAATATTTTAATTCACTTAAATAAAGTTTGCATCTTTTTTGTTGACATAACTCTTCAATAGCTCCTCTTAATCTTATATTTGCACTAGCTCCACCAACTATTGCAAAGTTTTTAGGAACTTTTGATTTAAAAAGCTTTTTAAGCTTTTGCATAATATGGGCAACTGCAGTTTTTTCAAAAGATGCACATATATCACATATATCTTGTTCTTCTAAAGAATTTTCATTTTCAAGTTTTTCAATCTGCATTCTAACAGCATTTTTAAGACCACTATAACTAAATTCAATATTTGGACTTTGTCTCAAAGGTACTGGAAAATCAAATCTATTTTGATCACCTTTTAAACCTTTTTCTTGAACAATTGGACCACCTGGGTAACCTAGGTTCATCATTTTTGCAACTTTATCAAAACTTTCACCAAAACTATCATCCATAGTTGAAGCAATTAGTTTCATATCTTGTAAAGACTTAGCTTCTATAATCTGAGTATGGCCCCCTGATACTAAAAGAATAGTTATAGGAAATACTTCCTCTTTTTCAATAAAAAGTGAATATATATGACCCTTTAAATGGTTAACAGCTATCAAAGGTAAATTTAAACTGAGGCTTAATGCTTTTGCCATAGTTACACCCTCCATTAAAGTAACAGAAAGTCCAGGGGCATTTGTAACTGCTATCGCTTTTAATTTAGGAAAATACTCTTTAGACTCTTCTAATATTTTAGGAAGTGCTTCAACATGTAATCTTGCAGCTAACTCAGGAACTACTCCACCATAAACACTATGTTGTAACTCTTGAGATATTTTTTTATGAAAAACTAACTTTTTTGTTTCTATATCTGTAATTGCAATTGAACTGTCATCACAACTACTCTCGATACTTAATATCATTTACTGATTTTCCTCACACTCTTCTTCTCTATTTATCCAATCTAAGGCACAATCTAGTTTTCCATATCCTGAAGCTGCATTAATATGCCCTGCTTCTTCTAAAAGCTTCATACCAATATTTAATTTACTTTGTAATCTAATTGCTTCTTCTACATTCATATATGGATCGTTTGTTGATGCAGCCATAATTATTTCATTTGATTTTAAATTTTTTGGGATTGGATAAGGGAAAAACTCTTTTATCTCTTCAATTTCACAATTTATTCTAACAGGAGCGACTAACATTAATTTATCTAGTTGAATATCCATCTCTTCACAAATATGAAACCATAAAATATTTGCTAAAGAATGACATACTACTATTGTAGGTTTAAAATGTTCAATTTCATTTTTAACAAACTCTTTCCACTCTTCTAAACTCGGGTTTTCCCTATTTGGTAAAGAGGGGAAAGATACTATACTATTTTGTTCTATCAAATCTCTTGCTAAATGTGCTTGCCAATGGGGGAAATCACTTCCACCTAAACCATGTAATATTAAAACTCTTTTTTCTCTCATATAACCTCTTATTTAATATCTCTGATACATCTTACATATTTTATTTTATGCCTACTATCATAATAAGGAGTTCCACTAATAAAATACATGTAATCAGCATAAAACCAAAATGTTCTCCAGTGAGCTCTACTAGCCCAATAACCATCTTTTGCGTTATACCTAAATACTCTATTTATATAATTTCTTTGATTATTTTTATCAACTATTAGTTGATACTCTTTTATTGTGGGAAGTCTCCAGTCATCATAGTTAGCAAAAACTAAATCTTCACAATAATCTTCTGCATCTTGATGTGTTTTTTTAACTTTTAAAACTGAAATATTATCAACCCACATCAACCTGTTACCAGGGTCTATAACTGTATTTAAAGAACTATCTCTTTTTAATTCTAAAGAGAAAGAGAAACTTATAAATAAAACAAAAATAAATAAAAACTTTAACATTATTTATCCTTTATTTTAAATTTACCTCTTTGTATCGTTGCAGATACACTATCATCTAAAAGTTCTACTGTTATATTATACCCTTCTTTGTAAATTAATCCAACTAGTTGCTTACACTCTTGTTTTTTTTCACTATTTGAACTACTGTTTTCTTTCCATTTTTCAAACTTTTTTTCATAAGTGTTTAACATATTTTTTTCAAATTTATTTCTTGTGTAAATTAAATAAACTACAAGCGTAATCAAAATTATAAAAGGAAAAAGTAAATCAAAACTCACAATATTTTCTCACTTCTTTATCAATTTCAAAAATCTCATCAATAGAGTTTGCACTAATATTTGAAAACTTATTTAAAGCTTTTAATGAGATTTTTGGAATATCTAAAAATCCTATTTTAGAATCTAAAAATTTAGACACTGCAACTTCATTTGCAGCATTTAAAACTACACCTAAATCAAGATTATTTAATATTTCATCTTTAACTTGCCAAATAAGATATCTCTCTTCTTCGATTTTTCTAAACTCTAAATTTCCAACTTTTAATAAATCAACTGGTTCTAATATATTTTCATCACATTTACCAAGTATTGCATAAGCGATTGGTAGTTGCATTGAAGCATTTGCAATATGTGCAGTTGTACTACCATCTTGAAAGTTAACTAAGGCATGAATTAAAGATTTTGTTTCAATAATAGCATCAACTTTTTTAGTATCAAATAACCATGCTGCTTCTATTAATTCAAACATCTTATTTGTCATAGTTGCACTATCAATTGTGATTTTATTTCCCATAGACCAGTTTGGATGATTCAATGCTTCTTTTACAGAAACCTTTGATAATTCATTAATAGGATAATCTCTAAATGAACCACCACTTGCTGTAATTGTCATAGAGGATACTTTTTTATCTTGTAATAAATACCAAAGTCCAAAATGTTCTGAATCTATTGGACTTAGTTTTGTTTGGTCAATAAACTTTCCAGCTACAACAAGTGATTCTTTATTTGCTAATGCAATTTTTTTATTACACTCTATTGCTTTTAATGTGGGTCTTAATCCTAAGAATCCTACAAGTGCATTTACTACTGTTTTAGATTCACTTTGCTCAATTGCATATAAAATCTCTTCTTCTCCAGCTTTTACACAAGTATGTTTTACATCTTTGATATATTCACTATTTGCTATTACAACTTTTTTTGGATTAAACTCTTTTATTTGTTGGTTTAAAAGTTCAATATTATTTCCAGCAACTAAAACCTCAACATTTAGATTGAACTTCCTTGCTATATTTAGAGTATTTACCCCTATTGAACCAGTTGAGCCTAAAACAATCACAGAACAGCTCTTAGAATAAATAGCATAACAACCCCGCCAAATAAATATCCATCTGTTCTATCTAAAATTCCACCATGACCTGGCAAAATATTCCCACTATCTTTTACATCTGCTTCTCTTTTTAAATAACTTTCAAAAAGATCTCCAAAAACTGAAGCTAAAGCTACTAATAAAGAGATAATAATAGAACCAAATAATGATATATTATCAATTGCAAAAACAATACCAAATAGTGTTGCAACCACTAAACCACCTGCTACACCTTCAACTGTTTTATTTGGACTTGTTTCACAAAATTTTGTTTTTCCCATACTTTTTCCTACAAAATATGCTCCTATATCTGCACCAGCTACTATTACTAGTAACCATAATAAAGCCATAACCCCATATTCCCAATAAAGTGTTAACAAAAATAAAAATGAAGCTGTAGGATAAAAAAGTGGTAAAAATATTTTTTTATCTAAAGTTTTTGTATATGCTAAAATCGATGCAAAAACAATTGCAGCGATAAAAGTCAAATCCTCTGCATTTGGATAAAAATATGCAGCAAACCATATGATTCCAGCATAAAAATATATAGAATCAACTTTCATCTTATATAGTTTTTGTGATTCACTTATTGCAATTACTAAAAGCCCTCCAAGTAGAAGCCACATTAAAAAAAATGAATCAATATATCCAATTATTAAAATACCAACTAATAAAGCTAGACCTGTCTTAATCCGAGTTGAACTTGATTTTATAATCTCTTTCATATTTAACCTAAATTATTTATTGTAAATGCTGATTATACAAAATGTTGCCTTTTTTTTATATTTCTTTATATTTTATTACAATTGTTATATAAAATATTTGCACAATTATGTATTTTATGAAGCCATTAAAATATATTTTATAATTATAATATAATTATGTTTTAAATATAAAAAACTACTTTTATATTTTTAAAAGCGATTAATATATTTTATTATCGGGCTTTTAACATAGGAAAAGAGGTTTATGATATAGTTAGAAATAGTAATTTTTAACCAAAAAAGAAACATATGAGTAATATTAATAAAAACAATACAATAAGCGATTTTTTAATTTTTATTTTTAGTTCAATAGTATTTATATACTTTTTAAATGAACTATTTTTAAGCATATCTTACTTAACAAATCTTCAAGATATTCTTTTATTGAAAATTATTATTGAAAATTTGTATATATTATTACTATTTATTCTTATTGGCTATTCTCTAATTTTATTAAAAGATAAACAATATGAAAAATCAATAAAAATGAATAAATTATTAAATTTTATTAAATCATTGATTTTTTCAACTAGACTATTACCAAATTTATTTTTTCTAATATTCTTTTGTTCAATTATTTTTAACATCTATTTTGTACAAAAAGAAACAAACAAATTAAAAGAAGAAATAACACTTTTAAAAGACTATTAATAAATATTATATTTTTATTACAATTGTTGTATATGGATTATAAAGAACATTGGCTCCATTCTGTATTTTTACATTTCTTCTTTGAGTATAATCTACTTCATATGTTCCCGAAAAATCTGTTGAAAATTGTGCACAAATTTGTGCAGCTTTTATAATTACATTTTCTGGCAATGTTTTTTTAGTATTTTGTACAATCAAATGGGAAGAGGGTCTATCTTTTAGATGAAACCAAAAATCACTGGCTTTTGCTTTTTGCAATAAATAGATATTTTCCCTTTCACTAGTTCCTAGCATTATTTTATAACCTTCAAAAAAGAAGCTCTCATAGTTTTGACTCTTTTTTGTTTTTATTTGATTTTTTTGTTTTTTAGGATATAAAAACTCTATCTCATCAATAGATATTGCCTTTTCAAGATTTAAAACCATCCTTTTTAGAAAACTAATTTTCTCTTCAAGATTACCTTTTTCAATTTTAATATTAATAGCTTTTTGTTTTAATCTTTTTGCTTTTTTAAATAGTTCATTTGCATATTTTGAAGCTGGAATTTTATTATCTAATACAATTTCAACTTCATTACCTGAAAAATCATATGTTACCAAACTTTTTTGATATGGTTTTATATTGTATAGATTGTTTAGTATTAGATTTCCATTTGTATATAGTTGTTCTGATTCTTTTTCTAGATTCTCTTTTAAAGGAAGTGTTGAAACAATTTTTTCAATTTTTTTTAATTTTTTTGAAACTTGCGAAATTTTTTGTTTTCTATAATTTTCTAAATCTCTTTTTTCCAAATCTTCATATATTTTATACAAAGTTTTTTCTATATCATCAACTTTTTCCTCTTTAAAAACTATATTAGTTTTAGGAATTTCATCCAATTTTACACCAACTTTTACAACTCTACTTGATGCAAATTCATCTATATGCCTTAAAGCTTCTAATACAACTCTATTTTCATCTAAAATAATTATATTTGTATGTTTACCAGTAAACTCCAATTGTAAAATTGTAGTTAGCTTTTTATATGAAGATGAAGAATTAACTTTTATATTAATAACTTTATCATCATTATATAGCTGTATATCTTCAACAATTGAGTTATTAAACCTTTTTTGTAATATTACATCAAAGGGTGCATTAAAATCTTTTTTTGCTTTTAATAGCTCATCTCGTTTGTATATTAGACTTTTTCCTTTAGTCATATCAAAATAAAGGTAATTTTTATTATTAAACTCAATTATAATTGTATTATTATCAATTCTTTTAATAAACTTCATTTTTTCGGTATTTTGACACAGGTATGTCACTACCGCTTTTAATAAATAATATTTCACATTAAATTCACTTTTTCTTATTATTCTTATAAGATATTTTTTATTTACATTTGTTATAATTGTAGCAGAATTTAAATTAGGAGATAAAATAATGACAAAATTATTGAAAGTTGCACTTGCAGGTGCATTAATTTTAGGTGTTGCATCAACTACTGCTTCAGCAGATGCAGTTAAAGGTCAAAAACTATTTATTAAAAAGTTTAAAAAAGCTTGTGGTTTCAACGGTGCTAAATTTGCTTCAAAACATTCTCAAGCAGAATGGGAAGCTATTAACGCAGAGGGAAAATTCAAAGAAGAATTAATGAAAATTTGTCCAGAAGTTAAAGAGGGTGATATCAAAGATAAATGGTTACCTCATATTTATGATTTCTCTTATGAGTATGCTAATGACTCAGGAAATGTTCCATCTTGCTAATATAAATTTTTTAAACTTAATCAAGGGAAAATAGGATAATCCTATTTTCCCTTTTTTAATATCATCAAAAAAGAAAATCTAATATTATAATTATTATAACTATAAGTTCTATTTATTATAATGAATGATTATTCATACTTAATATTAGCTTAACATTATAAGTTATATAATACACTAAACTTACACATTAAGGATAGAAAAATGAAAAAAACGATTGTTGCACTAAGTGCCGTAGCTGCATTATCCACATCAAGTTTTGCAGCAACAATATCTCAAGAAGATATGATGAAACAAATAGAAGCTCTAAAAGCTCAAATTAGTGCTTTAGAAAATAAAATAGGTGCTACTGAATCTACTTCAAAAGCAAATAAAGAATCATTAGAAAAAATGATGCAAGGTGATGTAGCTATTAGTGATGCTAGATTTAAGAAATTAGAAAAAAAAGTTAATATTATTGGAAACACTGCAAGAAAAGCAAAAATTCAAAGTGGTGGAGACAATTTAAAATGGGATGTTGACTTTAGAACTCAAGTTGACCATATTCAATATAAAAAAGCATCTGGGGCCAAAGCTAAAAATAGTAACCTAATGACAAATAGACTTTTATTAGGTATGGCTTATCAACCTGATGACAACACACTATTTAGAGGTACTTTAGCTTATAATAAAGCTTTTGGAGATACTGCAAATCATAGCCAATCAAATACAAACCCAGGTTATGCTGACTTTGATTGGGTAACAAATGAAAATGCCTTAGATAATGAAATTAAAGTTAAAGAAGCTTACTGGTTATATAAAGATAAAACTTTATTAGGTGCTAATGTACCTTGGACTGTTTCTGTTGGTAGAAGACCATCAACTGATGGACTTGGAATCAATATGAGAGCAAACCAACCTAGAAAATCACCTTTATCACACACTGTAAATGTTGAATTTGATGGAGCAAGTGCTAAATTTGAGCTAGATAAAATTACAGGTGTTGAAGGGATGTGGTTTAAATTCTGTGCAGGTAGAGGTTTAACAAATGCAAAACAAAGATTCTCAATGGATGGACTTGATTATGCAGAAGATGAAAACTTAAATGAAAATGTTGATATGTTTGGATTTATTTTTGTACCATGGGATAATGGACAATATTCAGTACACACAAACTATGCACATGCATGGAATCTAATTGGTTATACAAATACTCAACTTGGAGCATACCAAGTGGCAATGGCAGGGGCAGGAACTCCTTCAGCTATGATGAATGCACAAGCTAATCTTACATTTAATGATGTAGGAGATATGGATTTAGCAACTATTATGTTTAAAGCTGATGGTATTGGTGATGGGATATCTGATTACTTAGATGATACAAAATTCTTTGCTTCATATGCTATGTCAAAAACAAATCCAACTGCACTTGGTATGTTAGGTTCAACTGAATCAAATACTGGTAGTTCTTTCTGGATTGGATTAAATGCTCCTTGTCCAATTAGTCCCGATACTGCAAGAATTGGTATTGAGTGGAATAAAGGTTCTAAATACTGGAGATCTATGACTTATGGTGAAGATACTTATGCAGGAAGTAAAATTGCTGCAAGAGGTAGTGCATGGGAAGTTTATAGAAATCAAAAAATTACTGATTCTTTAGAGTTTGGTCTAAGTTATGTAAGAATTGATTATGATTATACTGGAAGTAATTCATTCTTTGGAGCAGAAGGTGCACCTATGACAATGGCTCAAGCTAGATTAATGGGTAGTGATCCTGTTGAATCTGCACAAGATGTAAAAGCTTACGTAAGATACAGATTCTAAAAAAGAAGAGGGAAACCTCTTCTTTTATTTAAAAGATATTTTATCCAATTTTAAAACTACTTTTTCTGCTATTTCTAACATTGCAATATTCATCAACTTAAATTTTTCATCTTTAATATTTATTAATAACTTATCATATACTAGTGAATAAGGATAGATTGTAAAATAGATATATTGTTTTGATTTTGATTCTTTTCCCAACTCTTTAAACCACACAGCCAATAAAGAAAAATAAAGCATTGAAGGATTAAAAACTTTACCTTTTTTAAGCTCTTTAGTAATCTCTTTATTTATAAAGTTATAGGCATTAAGTACAGCTTTTATTCTGTAATGATTTCTGTTTTTAATGTAGTAATCATTAGAAAATGTTACTATTTGTAATTGTTTGAATATCTCATTTGAAGTCTTATTTATATATTCATTAATCTCATTATCAATATTAAATTCAATATCATTTTTATCTTTATAAGACTCTATAAGGTCTTTACAAAAAAGTAATAAGGCTTCTGTTTTTATTTGTGATAAGTTTAAAATCATTCCATATTTTAACAAAAATAAATTAAAAAAATAGTACTTAAGATTACTTTTAAGTGCAAATGCGATAAAATGTACAAATTTACAAAAAAATTAAAAAGGAAATTATTGGAACCTATTGGTATATTAAGTGAAGGAAATATTTATGACCTTCAAACTGCTGCAGCTTTAAACCTCACTGGAGATGAAATTAAAGCTGACAATTCTGCTGAGTCTCTAGAAATTCTTAGACACTCATGTGCTCATATGATGGCACAAGCTATCAAAGAGTTGTACCCTGAAGCAAAATTTTTCGTAGGACCTGTTGTAAAAGAGGGATTCTACTATGACTTTAAGGTTGATTCAAAAATCTCTGATGAAGATTTACCAAAAATCGAAAAAAAGATGAAAGAGATTGCAAATAGGAAATTACCTATTGAAAGATATGAAACAACCAGAGAAGAGATACTAACGAAATTTGCTAATGATGAATTAAAACAAGCTGTTTTACAAAATATTACCGATGATACATTAACCCTTTATAAGCAAGGTGAGTTTGAAGACTTATGTAGAGGTCCTCACTTACCAAATACTAGAATGATTAGAGCATTTAAACTAACAAGAGTAGCTGGAGCTTATCTTGGTGGTGATGAAAAAAATGAGATGATTACAAGAATCTATGGTATTGCATTTTTTGACAAAAAAGAGTTAAATGACTATGTAAGAATGTTAGAAGAAGCTAAAAAAAGAGACCATAGAAAATTAGGAACAGAATTAGAATTATTTGCATTCAATGATGATATTGGAGCAGGTTTACCTTTATGGCTTCCAAATGGAGCAAGACTTAGAGGAAAATTAGAAAAAATTCTTTATAAAGCTCATAGAGTAAGAGGTTATGAGCCAGTTCGTGGTCCAGAAATGCTTAAATCAGATATGTGGAAAATTTCAGGTCACTATCAAAATTATAAAGAAAATATGTATTTTACGGTGATTGACGAACAAGAGTATGGTATCAAACCTATGAACTGTGTTGGTCATATTCAAATATTTAAAAATAGTCTTGTATCTTATAAAGATTTACCTAAAAAACTTTTTGAATATGGTGTAGTTCATAGACATGAGATGAGTGGAGCTATGCATGGATTATTTAGAGTAAGAGAGTTTACTCAAGATGATGCACATATTTTCTGTACACAAGACCAAATCAAAGAGGTAATCTTTGAAGTATTAGAGTTTGTTGATTCATTATTAAAACTATTTGATTTCAAATATGAAATTGAAGTTTCAACAAAACCTGAAAAAGCTATCGGTGATGATATATTCTGGGAAAAAACTACAAAAGGGATAATGGATGCACTAGATGAAAAGCAGATTGATTATGGTATTGATGAAGGTGGGGGAGCTTTCTACGGACCAAAAATTGATATTAAAATTCTAGATGCTATTGGTAGAAAATGGCAATGTGGTACAGTTCAAGTAGATATGAACCTACCTAGCAGATTTGAAGCTGAATATATTAACGACAAAGGTGAAAAAGAACAACCAGTAATGATTCATAGAGCAATTCTTGGTTCATTTGAAAGATTTATTGGTATTTTGACAGAGCATTGTGCAGGAGAGTTTCCATTTGCAATTGCTCCAACACAAGTTATTTTTGTACCAATTGCTGAGCCACATGTTGAGTATGCAAAAGAGTTACAAAAAGAACTTATTGAAATGGATATAGATTCTGATATTTTTGATATGAATGAAAGTTTAAACAAAAGAATCAGAATGGCAGAAAAGAAAAGAGTACCTATGATAGTTGTAATTGGAGATGAAGAAGTTCAAAATAAAGCAATTGCACTTAGAGATAGGAGAAATAGAGAACAATCTAATATGAGTAAAGATGAGTTCATAACAATGTTAAATCAATTAAATACAGGGAGTAAAATTTGAGTAGGAATTCAAAAAAATCAGAAGTAATAATGAACGAGGATATCACAGTTAGTGAAGTAAGATGTACGGGTGATGATGGAACAAACTATGGAATAATTTCAACAAGAGATGCCCAAACAACTGCTGATGATTTAGGCTTAGACTTAGTTCTTATTGCTCCGGATGCAAAGCCTCCTGTAGCAAAAATTATGGATTATGGTAAATTCAAATACCAACAAGAAAAAAAGAAAAAAGAAGCTAAGAAAAAGCAAAAAGTTATTGTTGTTAAAGAGGTTAAATTCTCTGTAAAAATTGCTGAAAATGATATTAACTACAAAGTTAAACATGCAATTGAGTTTTTAGAAAAAGGATACCATGTAAAATGTAGAGTATTCTTAAAAGGTAGAGAGATGGCTCACCCAGAAGCAGGAGCAGAAGTTCTTGAAAGAGTATGGCCTATGATTGAAGAGTATGGAGTAAGAGAATCTGAACCTAAACAAGAGGGTAGATTTGTAAATATGTACGTAGTTCCAAAATCTGAAAAACCTAAAAATTAATCTAAAAAAATAGGGAAGAATATAATATTCTTCCTTCTCCCTAAAAAACTATTTAACCTTAATTTAAGTATATTTTAAGTAAAATCTCACACTTTTTCATAATATGAAAATGCAAATTTATAGGAAAGGAACTATACGATGCCAAAGATGAAATCAGTTAGTAGTGCTTTAAAAAGATTTAAAGTAAAGAAAAATGGTTCTATTAAAAGAGGATCAGCTTTTAGAAGTCACATTCTAACAAAAAAGACTCAAAAGAGAAAAAGAAATCTTAGAGGTCCACAAACAATCGCAAGCTCAGATTCATCTAGAGTTAAATTGATGTTAAACCAAGCGTAATTAAAAATTTAATTACACAGTCCCTCCACTGTATAAGTGGACAAGTTCGATTATAAAATCGACACCTATTATTAAACATATATGGTAAAGAAAGGAATAATATGCCTAGAGTAAAAACTGGTGTAGTAAGAAGAAGAAGACATAAGAAAGTTTTAAAAGCTGCTAGAGGATTTTTTAGTGGTAGAAGAAAACATTTTAGAAAAGCGAAAGAGCAATTAGAACACTCTTTAGTATACGCTTATAGAGATAGAAGACAGAAAAAAAGAGATATTAGAAAGCTTTGGATCGTTAGAATCAATGCTGCTTGTAGATTAAATGATATTAACTACTCAAGATTCATGAATGGTTTAAAATTAGCTAACATTGAACTTGATAGAAAAATCTTAGCAGACTTTGCTATGAATGATGCGGAAGCATTTTCAGCATTAGTAGTAAAAGCAAAAGAAGCTTTAGCAGCATAATTTAAATATAAATTTGCAAATATAAAAAAAGGGGTAGAGTTTTTCTCTACCCCTTTTTTATTTTAAGAAGAAAAGATTATTCTAGAGGTTCATTAACCTCAATTTTACAATCAGTTCCTTTACAATCAATATTTGCATCAAAATAGAATATTTCTGATACATCTAGTCCAGCTTCATTAATTTTTGTCCAAGCATCCATTGATCTTCCACCAGCAGTACAATTAAATACTATAGTTTTATCTTTTGGTAATTTTGACATTAACTCTTTTGCAGTAAATTTTTCAGCTTCGATATTTATTGCCCCTTTAATATGACCTGCTTTATACTCTTCAGGTGAAGTAACTTGTACAATTTGGATATAAGAAGGTACTGCATCTTTTTGAATAAAAGCATTAAACCATTCCCCATCAATACTCCCTTCATCTGCACCTAATTTTGCACCATTTTTAGAAAACTCTTTCTTTTTAGGAACTTCAGATTTTTTTTCTACTTTTGAGGCTGATTTTGTAGTTGCTAAACCTGCATTTTTCCATTCTGGTATACCCGCTGCAAATACATTTACATCACTATATCCCATAGAGATAAGTTTTTTTGCTACATTATGAGATTTTGCACAATGATATCCCCCACAAAATGTAATTATTTTTTCAGAATGATTTACAGGAAATCTTCCTTTTAATTCTTCGATCTTAGTATCAGGAATTGAGATTGCACCAGGGATTGTTTCTTTTAAAAACATTTTATATGGTCTAGAATCTATAAGTACAGCAGCGTTTTTAGCTTGTGCTGATTTTACTACAGGAAGTCCAACTTCTTTATAGTTTAATTTTT
The DNA here is from genome assembly GCF_963676935.1 of Halarcobacter sp. Lineage (NCBI taxonomy): Bacteria > Pseudomonadati > Campylobacterota > Epsilonproteobacteria > Campylobacterales > Arcobacteraceae > Halarcobacter > Halarcobacter sp. The sequence continues at coordinate 188,010 of NZ_OY781470.1, read as the reverse complement.
TCCATTGTGGTTCCCCTGCTTGGTAAAGTTTTACATTTGTAAATCCATCTTTTTTCAACATATTTGCTACTTTTGGAGATTTACCACATTTCCAACCCCCACAATATACTAATATCTCTTTGTTTTTAGCTACATCTTTTAATTGTCCAATATATTTATCATATGCTGTATCAGGGATATTAATAGAACTTGGAATTGTACCTGCCATATATTTTTTAGCAGGTCTTGCATCTATTAAAATTGCTTTTGCTGTTTTTCTTGTTCCTTTACCAAGTCTAGCTTTTGTATAGTTATAATCAACCATTTTTAGACCAAACTTATCAATCATAGATTGAACTTTTGCACTAGGTTTTGTTAAATTCCCTGGATCATTTGCCAAAACTCCTGTCGTTAAAAGACCTGCTACTAACAAACTTTTTAGAATTAATTTCATCATTTTCTCCTTATTAAAGTATCTCTTTTTCTTCATTTATTGAAAATAGTGTATCAACTAATTTATAAATTGCTATTATAATACCAATTGAACCAATTGTAATTAAAACTTCCCCTAAATGTGGCGTTACATAATTAAAGGTAGTTTCCATATCATAAAAATTATACTTTTCATAACCAACACCAAATCTATCAGACATTGGGTTAGCGTTACCCCCATAAACAAATAGATATCTTCCTATAAACCCTCCTATAATAGTTGAAATACAAGATGCTAAAATATAATGTTTTATTATTCTAAATAAAAGTAAAAATGGCAATACTAAGGTAAATAAAATATACCCACCAAAATATAATAATCTAAATTCTCCGAATAAAATAATAAAAGCCCAATCTTTATCAATAACTAAATATCCAATTACTTCATAAATTGCTAATAAATAGATGAAAAACAACATAGCTTTTCTAATCAAAGCCATCAACTCTTTATACTCACTTTTATCTCTATGTACTAAATAAGATAATACTCCCATAATACCTAAAGATGATACAAAAGCAGATATAATAAAATAAAACATTAAAGCTGGAAATTCAGTCCATAAATGTCTTGCAGTATTCATTGAGAATAATTTGGCTTGTATATAATATTCAATTAAGTCAACCCCAATACTCATTACTAAAATTGGGAATGCTAATTTTTTTGCTAACTCTCTTTTATTTGTTAAAATCAAATATATCTCAAACAGAACAAAAGGTATATATGTTAAATATAAAGGTAGCATCAACCACATTCCTGTATTTACATTAGGAGTTATAAACATCCAATGCATATTTAACAAATTTAAATCTGTAGCAATTGTAAATAACCCTGCGAAAACCATTGCAAGTCCAATTACCATAAAAGAAGCTGCCAATTTCTCTACAACTTTAAAATTAAGTAGTTCTGCTAATGCAACTAAAAAGATAATTCCACTTCCAGTATAAATCATATACATATAGTTTGCAATAAATAGTGTCCAAGGAACCTCTCTACTAATCTCTCCAACATCTCCAAAAATTGCATTTCTCAATGCATTTTTTAATTCTTCAGTTACTGGTCCAGCTCCTAAAGAATTAGCTGTTGCAACCTCTGAAAAATATCTTAATTCAAAAATTTCTATTACACCTAAAATTGCAATAAAAATTAAAATATATGAAAAAAACATTGTTTTATTAAAAAATAAATCTTTAAATGATCTTTTATTAATTTCAAGCCCTGCAATAGTATATTTTTCCATTGTTAGCTCCTTTTATTTTTTGAATTATTTAAATAGTACTCAGCTTTATATTCATCCCAAGTATATATTTTAGTGTCATGAGAAATACTTTGTCTTGCATAGATTTCTGTTTTAGGAACTATATAAAATAGTTTTGGTAAAGTTCCTGCTTCCTCTTTTAGAAAGAAAAATCTCTCTTTTTTTAGAAGTTTCACAAGATCACTATTTTCATCATCTAAATCTCCAAACATTCTAACATTTGTTGGACAAGTAGCTTGACATGCTGTTGTACCAGTCTCTTCTATACGGTGATCACAAAATGTACATTTATCCACAGCAAGTTTTGTATCATCAACAAATCTTGCATCATAAGGACATGCTTCCATACACCCTTTACATAAAATACATTTTTCAGCATCAACTTTTACAATTCCACCTTCTACTATGTGGCTAGCATAGGTTGGACAAACACTTACACATGGTGCATCAATACAATGATTACATTGGGATGGATATAAGTTTACAAAAGGTTTATCAAAAATTGAACCCTCTACAATTCCTACCCAAATTCTTTGTTTATCTGCACCTAATTGTACACCATTTTCCTCTTTACAAGCTGTTTCACATGCTTTACAGTTTATACAGTTTTGATAATCTAATGCCATTGCATAATTCATAACTAAACCTTTCTTACTGAAACTATTGTTTCATGCATTATTGCACTACCAAATACAGGCTCTATATCATCTTCAATTATTTGATTACAACTTGCCCCATTTCTATATCCAAAAGTTAAAGCTTTTGATTGTGCACCAAATCCATGTACATAGAATATTGTTTCAGGTATTATTTTATTTGTAGGAAATGCTTTTAATTTAACAGTTCCAATACTACTTTTAATCTCAACTAAATCACCATGTCGTATTTTTAATTCTTTTGCTTCTTTTTCATTTATCCATACATAGTTTTCAGGCATTAACTCTAACAACATCACATTGTTTTGAGTTGCATTTTGGGTAAATTGAGCATGTCTTCCACAAATAAATTTAAATTTACCCTTTGGAACTTTTTTTACAAGTTCATCTTTCCAAACTGGCATTGGATCAACACCTTTTTTTTCCATATTCCCTAAATAACATTCTATTTTTTTACTAGGTGTTGAAAACAATCTTTTTAACTCTGCTATATCTTTTGGATTAATACAAGTATCAATAGCATCTGAATCTGATTCTTGTTCAAGTTTAACTACTGTATGTAACTTATCTTCATCTTTGTAATATCTAAAACTATTATTATCAAGTTTTTTAAAACTTTCTAAAAACTTAGGATAAAAAACACCTTTTTCTCTTAAAATTTCCCATGCTTTTTCCCCATATTTAGGAACAAACATATCTTTATTAATGTGTTCTTGTGAATGTTGATAAACATCAGCTAGATTAAATCCATTATCTTCATAATATTCTTCAATCTCCTCTTTCGACATCCCATCAATCTCATCTTGAACATCTTCATCATATTTTTTTGTAATTTCCCAAAGTGGTTTTGAGATTTTTTCAGCTAAACCTTTTACTATTTCAAGTATTGGTTTACTCTCGTACATTGGATTAACTACTTTTTTTCTAATTGCAATAGATGGTTCTACTCCAGGGAATGACTTAATTGGATCTTCCCGTTCTAAATATGTACATTCTGGTAAAATAACATCTGCCATCATTGCTGTATCACTTGGCATAGTATCAATTGCAACAACTAAATCCATTTTTTCTAACATCTCTTTTGTTTTTGCAATATTTGGAACAGATAACATTGGATTTTGTTTATATATAAAAAATGCTCTTATTGGATAAGGAGATTTTCCTTCTAAGATTTTATTTCTCCATCCAATCCAAGAACCACTTCCTCCAACGATAGCTGCTACATCTTTTTCAATTCTTCCTTTGGCATTTGCATATAATGGAGCATTTGTTCTATGGGAATCTAAAGGTAGTTTCTTACCAAATACTATTCCACCTTTAATATCAATTCCACCACCAAGAGCTGAAAATATTGCTTGTGCTCGTCTTAACTGAAAATCATTTCCTGCCCAAGTTGAACGTCTTCCTTGATAATATATTGATTGTGGAGCATTTGCCATAAAATCTTCTGCTACTTTTTCAATATCATTTGCTGGGATACCTGTAATTTGTTCTGCCCATTGAGGGGTATAATTACTACTTAATACATGTTCTTTATACTTATCAAAATTAGAGAAGTTATTTTTTACATAAGTTCTATTATATAGTTCATATTTAATTACATGATAGGTTAAGGCTAATACAAAGGCTAAATCTGTACCAGGTTTAATTCCTAAATATGTATCAGCATGTATTGCAGTGTTTGAGAATCTTGGGTCAACTACAATTAGTTTTGCACCTTTACCTCTTGTTCTTTTAAATAAATCCATTGTATCAGGAGTAATAAAAGCCTCTGCTCTATTAGCACCTGCCATAATCACATATTTTGCATTCTCTAAATCTGCTTGTCCATACCCACCAATAGTAAGGGCATAACCAGAAACAGCCGTTTGTATACAAATTGATGCATGATTTACAAAATTTGATGAACCTATTTTATCAGACATAAAAGTTTTAAACGTATGTTCAGCCATACCTTCACCTGCACAATACCCTATACAAGATCTATTATCTTCTTCTTCATCTAATATTTTTTCTAATTTTTTACTTATATATGTATAGGCTTCGTCCCAAGTTACTCTTTTATATTTACCATCCCCTTTTTTTCCTGTTCTTATAAGTGGATATTTTAATCGATCGGGGTCATATAAAGCTTGTATTCCTGCATTTCCTCTAGCACATAACATGTTTCTTGATTTTGGAAAGTGTGGGTTTGGATCTAATTTTGTAACTACTCCATTTTCTACTCTTGCATAAGCTGCACACTTATTTACACACATTTCACACAAGGTTGGAACAAGTTTTGTTTCTTTATCATTTGAAACTTTTGTTGTTCCTAAAGTTTTTTTATCTTCATGCGATTTTGTACTTGATAATGCAGAAGTTGAAGCAGCTATTACAGACAATGCTACTGAACCTTGAAGAAACTTTCTTCTTGAAATTTCAACTTCCATTTTATTCTCCTCTAATATTAATATTTACTTATTTTTTTATATTAATAGAGTAATCTTAACATTTTTTTTTATAAATAATTCTTATTTATGAATGAATATTCATATTTTAATAAGTTTTTCTAATTTTTATAGAGTATTATAAGAAAAAATTATTACTTTTTAGTAACTTTTGGAGGGTATGTAATATTATTGTCAAAAATTATTCCTTGCTCAAATCCTTTATGACATGCTACACAATTTGATTTTTTTTCAACAATATCGTTTTCAAATACCTCTTTAGGTATCTCTTTATGTATCTCTTTCCAATATTTTGTTTTTGTAATAGTATAAGATTTAGAATCATTTATCTCTTTTCTTAAATAATATGCAGATTCTTTTGTAGATTTATCAGCAGAATTTTCAACTAGATAGGAGTTGATTTTCTTAACTAAACTTTTATCTAATTCTAAATCCTCTTCAAAATGATTATTTTGATTATTCATTAATTCTAACCAAGAAGTTGCTGGTAATAAAAAAGGTGGAAACAGATTATGACAATCAGAACATTCGAAGTAAAAATCATAATTCAATTCTTTATAAGAAATTTCTTTAAATTTACTTTTAGTAAAACTATTTTCAGGAACAAAATAAGCATATAGTGCAACAAGCAATACTAATATAATATAAAGTGAACCTAAAAGCTTCATTCTATATGTAGTAGTAATATCCTCACCTTTGGCTTTTTTATACCCACTAACCATAGCCATAACCATATTTGTTTTATGATAGAACTGTTCAATTAATACACCTGATACATGGGCGAAAATCATAACTAATAACAAATATGATAAAAATATATGAATAGAATCTATCAATGCACTTTTTGAAATATAATCTTCATTTAAAAAAGAAAATATACCATTTCCTTCTTGTATTCCATAAAGTAAAAATCCACTTATACAACAAAAAATACCAAACCAAGTTACTAAAAATGCAAACCAAGAAGATGCTGGATTATGTCCAGGTTGTATTGTTCTATATCTATTTTTAATTTTTTCTATAAAATAATATTTCAGATCTTTTAAAGCAAATTCAAAATCACTCCATCTAGCATATTTAGGTCCAATCACACCCCATACAATTTTCATCAAAAGCATACCAAAAACTACGATACCTATTGAGATATGAAGGGTAAGCATCTCTTCATAAAAAGATGTAATAAAACAAGAAAATAAACTTATAACTAAAAGCCAATGACTTATTCTACCAAGGAAAGACCAAACGTATGTTTTATAACTATTATTCATATCAACCTTACATATGACTATTCATTCATAAATATATATTTTTAAAAAGTTTACTTTTTACCTATAATTTTTTTAATCAATAAAATAAAACCTCTTAAAATTGCAATCAATAAATATATTAAAAAAACATATAATAAGGGATGATAAGGCATTGAGTGTGAAAAAAGTGCGTTAAAATGTTCAATAGGATGACTAAGCCAAGATGCATAGTGAAATAGTAAAGAAGTCAATATAAATAACACTAAAAAGATTATACTCTCTTTTTTTAAATTAATCATTTTTTATCCATTTTTAAAGTAAAGGTAAAAACCCTTACTTTTTAGTTTTTGAAGAAATCTCTTCTATATATTTAGCCATCTCTTTTGGAGTATAACTCATACCTTTTTCTTCAATTTTATTTTGATTATGTTCCATCACTTCATGCTCTGTTCCCGAAGACTGGTTTAATCCACCACTTTGAATATCTAATAATTCTGCTTCAAGTTCATGTGCAGTTCTATCATCAAGACCAGGACCTTTTTTAGCAGGATTTCCTTCTGCATTTATACCATGACATTTTGAGCACATTTTTGCATAGATTTCAGCTACAGTATAGTTTGTTTTTCTACTATCTTTTTTATAATACTTAGCTTCAGGGTTAAAAGAGATAAAGATATATTCAGCCATAGATTTAGGCTCATAATTCATACCCTTTTCAATAATTTTTTGCATATTATGTTCCATAACTTCATGTTCTGTTCCAGAAGATTGATTTAATCCTCCACTTTTTAAATCATATAAACTGATTTCAAGCTCATGAGCAGTTTGGTCATTTAATGCTGGTCCTTTTTTAGCAGGATTTCCTTCTGCACTTATTCCATGACATTTCGAACACATTTTTGTATATATTTCAGCATTTGTATAATTCATTTCTGCTGCCGTAGCTTCAAAGGCAAAAAAACATGCTATGAAACCTAATAAAACTGCTTTTTTAACTTGCATTTAAATTCCTTTTTTTAATTACTTAGAGACAGTTACTACAACTGCACCTCTAATATCTCCACTTTTATGTCCATATCCTCTATCGTTTTTATAAACTTCAGAGAATCTCTTTTTAGCTTCTTTATCAACTTTTCTATCTAAACCGTGACATTTTTTACAATCTCTACTGTTCATTTGAATAGGTGAATAAATTTTATAAGTGTTATCATCAACTACTTGAACAATTTGTTCAGGCTCATAAGCATCTGATTTTTGGATTAAATCAAAAGCTTCTAATATTTTTATTTCATTTTTTTCTGGTTTTGCTTTTTTATTTCTGTTATTTAAACTAATTCTTTTAATAGAAATTTTTGAACCATATTTTTCATTTATCTCTTTTTGAATTTTTTTAGAATCATTTATACAAAAATCTGTCATAGCTTTGGTACCACCTGCTCTTTTTGCATTTTTTAACTCTTTTTTTAGTTTTGATTCAAACTCTTTTGTAACTTTAGAAGCTATTTGCTTTACATTTTCTAGAGTTAATTCTTGAGCATTGATAAAAGATAAACTACCAATTAAAATGAAAATTGTTATTGCCGTAAATTGTTTTTTCAAAATAACTTCTCTTATGCTTTTCCTGACAACATTCCATAAACGGTCATTGGTTTAAGTAAATAAACTTTTAATAGCCACCAAATATATCTCTCTTGTGTTGGATCAAGAGGGAAAGATGGAGTTGGTTTCTTAGACCAATCAAACTCTGCTAACATAACTTTTCCAATATCTGTAATTAAAGGACATACAGTATAACCTGCATATTTAGATGCTAATTCTTTTCCTTCCATTGCTGCAATTAAGTTTTCTGCTAAAACTTTATATTGTTTTCTTGCACTTCCTCCAGTTTTTCCCATAGGGATACCAGCAACATCTCCAATACCAAATACATTTGGATATCTTGTGTGTTGTAATGTTTCTTTATTTAATTCTACCCATCCACCTTTTGAAGCACTACCTCTTTGCCATGCTAAACTCGAATTTTTAACAGCATCTGGTGCTCTCATAGGAGGTGTTACATGCATAAAATCATATTCTCTTTGAACTTTTTTACTTACAGGAATCATTTCATATTCTTCTAAATCTTCATCCCATTCACCTTTTTCAAACCATCTTTTTTCAAAAGTTGCTATTTTATTTTCAGTATCAACTTCAATTAGATTGTTTTTATACTCCCAATTCATATTTCTTGCTTCAAATTGTTTAACAATCGCTTCGTGATATTCTGGAACTCCAAACATTTTTGAACCATTTGGATAAAACCACATATCTACATTATCTCTAACTCCTGCTTCATGTAATCTAGCATTTGTTAAATACATAATTTTCTTTGGAGCACCACCACACTTAATTGGAGTATTTGGGTGAGTATATAAAGCTTTTAATTTTTTACCAGATTTTGCTTCAGAGATTAACTCTTGCATACCTTTCCAAGTATTTACAGCACCATCTGCATAATATATTGAATGTAACCCATTTTTACCAACTATTGTTGATACTTTTTCATTTGCTTCAGCAGAATGCCCTACCCCTTCTAAACCTTTGATTTGTCCGTAATCTAAAACCAATCCAGTAGCAACTATTAAGAAGTCATAAGAGATAGTTTCTCCACCTTCTGTTATAACTTTATTTGCCTCTGGATTAAATTCAGCTACTTTATCTTTAATCATTTTTACACCGTTTGGTACGAAATCTTTTGTGTTATATACAATATCTGATTTTTCCCATATTCCCGCAGCTACTAATGTTTGTCCTGGTTGATATGAAACTGAAATAGGATTTGGTTCAATTACTGTAATATCTGGATTTGATAAATCACTAGATAATTTTGCAGCAGTTGCAATTCCAGCTAATCCACCACCAACAATTACAATCTTACCTTTTGCTTCACTTGCATTAGCAACAGTTGCTGCTTGTGCTTCTGTACCATTTCCCATTAAAAATGATGCTGAACCAAGTCCAGCTAGTTTAAGAGCATCCCTTCTTGATATACCCTTCTTTTTAAGTTCTGAATCTAACATATCTAAAGCTTTTTTAAGCTCATTGTTATTAACCATACTAAAGTCCTTTAAAATTGTTTTATATAGATTATCTAATTTTAGATAATACAAAACTTAATTTACACTGAATTAATTAATTATAATTATTAGTTCAGCTTATATATGATTTGGCTAACTGATATTGAATTTTGTCATTAAGATTCAAAAACTCGTATTCATCGTCACACTGTAAGATTTTTGTTTTTGAATTTTTGATTAAATAATTTACTTTATGAATATTATTATTTAACATCTCTTCTATAAATGATAAGCAAGATTTATTAAACACACCACATAAATTATGGGTTTTTTCTGCTTCAGGTATTACAATATCGTAATTTATAGATAAATCAATTATTTTTTTTATTGTTTCAATTTTAACAAAAGGAGTATCAACTGTAATTATAAATATTCTTTCTTCATTTTGTAGTATTTTGAATATAGTTTCTAAAGCAATAATAGGAGAATAAATTTTTTCTTTATCTAAAATTAAATTTTTTTCAAAATCAAATTTATCAGTTTTAGAAGATATATAAATTTTTTTAAAATAAGGTTTTAATCTTTCATATTGGTATTCAGATAAGGTTTTGTAGTTAGAAAAAGGAAGAAGAGCTTTATCTTCTCCCATTCTTGAACTTTTCCCTCCACAAAGAATTACACAAGGTATATCAAAATAGAGTGAAGAGTCCATATTATAAACTTTTAGGGTCTGTAATATATCCTGAAATTGCACTAGCTGCTGCAACTGCACTATTTGCTAAGTAGATTTTTGAGCTTCTTGAACCCATTCTTCCTACAAAGTTTCTATTAGTTGTAGAGATACAAACCTCTTCATCTCCTAAGATCCCCATATATCCACCTAAACATGCTCCACAAGTAGGATTTGAAACAACAGCTCCTGCATCAACCAATGTGTCAATATATCCTAATTTTGTTGCATCTCTAAGAATTTTTTGAGTTCCTGGAGTTAAAATCATTCTAACATGTCTTGCAACTTTTTTACCTTCAAGAATTTCAGCTGCAATTTTAAAGTCACTTAATCTACCATTTGTACATGACCCAATAAATACTTGATCAACTCTAATATTATCTGCAACTGCCTGAGAAACTGAGTGCCCATTATCTGGTAAGAAAGGATATGCAATTACTGGTTCTAAATTAGCAACATCAATTTCAATAATTTTTGTATATTTTGCATCTTCATCAGAATAATGAATTTTTGGCTCAGCTCTTAATCCACCATTTGCTTCTGCAGTTTTATTTAAAAACTCTTCTGTAGTTTCATCATAAGCGAAAATTCCATTTTTTGCACCAGCTTCAATAGCCATATTACAAATAGAGAATCTATCATCCATAGTTAAGTATTGTACTGTATCTCCAGTAAATTCTAAAGCTTGATATAAAGCTCCATCAACACCTAGTTGTCTGATAACTTCAAGGATAATATCTTTTCCTGAAACATATTCACTTGGTTTACCAGTCATTACAACTTTGATTGATTCTGGAACTTTAAACCAGTTTCCACCAGTAATCATCCCAAATGAGATATCAGTACTTCCCATACCAGTAGAAAATGCACCCAATCCACCATGTGTACATGTGTGTGAATCTGCACCAATAATAACATCACCTGGTAAAACTAAACCTTTTTCTGGTAATAAAGCGTGTTCAATTCCCATATCTTTTTCATCAAAGAAATATTTTAAATCATGCTTCATTGCAAAATCCCTTGAGATTTTTGCTTGATTTGCAGATGCAATATCTTTTGCTGGAATAAAGTGATCAAGAACAATTGCAAACCCTTCTGGATTAGCTAATTTTTCAAAACCACCCTCTTCAAATGCTCTAATTGAAATAGGAGTTGTAATATCATTTCCAATAACCATATCAATTGGACTTCTTACAATCTCACCTGCATAAACCTCTTTTCCTACGTGTTCACTAAATATTTTTTCTGTAATTGTTTGACCCATTAATTACTCTCTTAATTTTTAATTTTTCATGGATTATAGCTAAATTTCTTTTAACTACAAATTCTTAATCATTTTGTTTTTTTTCTTGATTAACTTTTTTTGAATCTTTTATTTGTTTATAAATAATTATCACAACAGCTAAATCTATTATCACATCAGCTAAATTAAATATTGCAAATTCAAAACCATAGTGCCAATAAAGATAATCAACAACTCCCCCATAGGTAAATCTATCTAAAATATTAGATAGCCCACCTGCATACAATAAGCCTACAGGGATATAATACTCATAAAAAACCTCTGGATTTTTATATAAATATATTGTTCCAGCTAATACTAAAGCTAACTGAATAAACTTAAGGTACTCAGCTAAAAAAGAAAACATGGAAAATGCTACCCCATAGTTATAAGCTAACTGTAATGACATTATTGGACCTTCTACATTCCAATCAAAATTAGCAAAACCATATTTAATTATCTGATCAACAATAAATATTGATATAAAGATAAAAAATGAAATTTTTATTTTATTTTTCATAAAGATTTTTTAATAAATTTTTCTAATTCTTTCATTGACTTTTCAACCTCTTTTTTATCTTTACCCTCTAAAAGAAGTCTTATTTTGTTTTCTGTCCCTGAATATCTAATTAAATCTCTTATACCTTTTTGCCTAAAACTATTTAGTAATTCTTCTAAACCTTCAATTTGATCTAGTGGTTTTTTTTCTGTAACTTTTACATTAACTAATATTTGAGGATAAAGATCAAAAGGATTTAATATTTCACTAGCTTTTTTCTTACTTCTTAACATCAAAGCTAATACTTGTAAAGCTGAAGCTAAACCATCACCAGTTTTTGCAACATCAGAGAAAATGATATGACCACTTTGTTCCCCTCCAAAATTTATACCATTCTTTTTCATTTGTTCTAATACATGTTTATCACCAACATCAGATCTTAATAATTTAAGTTCATGTGAATTTAAAAAATCTTCTAATGCTTTATTAGACATAACTGTACTAACACAAGCTTCACCTTTTAAAATATTCTCTTCTTTTAAAAATAAAGCTAATGCCCCTAATAGTTTATCTCCATGAACTACATTACCTTGTTCATCAATAACTACAAGCCTATCAGCATCACCATCAAGAGCTATTCCAATATCAGCTCTATACTCTTTAACTAAGTTTCCAACTTGTTCAGGATGCAAAGCTCCACAATTTTCATTTATATTATAACCATTAGGTTCATCATTAATTGTAATTACATCAGCACCTAACTCATCCAATATTGTAGGAGCTACTTTGTATGCTGCACCATTTGCACAATCAAGAACAATTCTAATACTTTTTAATGTTAAATCTTGAGGGAAAGTACTTTTAATTGATACAATATATCTTCCTATAACATCATCTATTCTTTTTGAAGAACCTATGTCTCTTCCCGTTGTTTCCTCTTCTTGTAACAATTCCCTATTTTGAAATATTTTTTCAATCTCTGCTTCACAAGTACTACTTAACTTATCTCCATGATTATCAAAAAATTTAATCCCATTATCTTCAAAGGGGTTATGTGAAGCTGATATCATTATTCCACCATCACATCTCATTGATTCAGTTAAATATGCGATTGCAGGTGTAGGCATAGGTCCTATTTGTATAACATCATAACCAACTGATGTTAAACCACTTACAAGTGCATTTTCAATCATATAACCACTTCTTCTAGTATCTTTTCCAACTAATATCTTATTTGTAGTTGAAAATTTTCTAAAATATATACCAGCTGCTTTTGCTAACTTTAATACTGTAATTGCATCTAAAAAATCGCCCGCTTTTCCACGAACTCCATCAGTTCCAAATAGTTTCATATAATTTCCTACTTTTTTATTAAACTTACCTTATTTTAAACTAACTTTAAAGTTATTTAGATAATATTCTACCCTTAAAAATTTTACAAAGAGGTTAAATTAATATGGCAAATCATAAATCTGCTGAAAAAAGAGCAAGACAAACTAAGGTAAAAACTGAAAGAAACAGATTTTACAAAACTAGAATCAAAAATGTAACAAAAGATGTGTTAGTTGCTATCGAAGCTACTGATAAAGATAAAGCTGCTGAAGCAATGAAAGCTGCTAACAAATATATTCACCACTGTGTTTCAAAAGGTATCCTTAAAAAAGGTAATGCAGCAAGAAAAGTTAGTAGATTACAAGCAAAAGTAAATGCTATATAACTTTAATATTTTATATATTAGTCTATAACATTTAATAAATACAAACAAATATATGCTACAAGATAAACTACAGCCTTTTATAGACAGATATGAAGAGATTAATAATTTATTGATCTCTCCAGACATAACATCTGATATAAAAAAGATGACAGATCTTTCTAAAGAACAATCAAGTATAGAACCAATTGTTAATAAAGCGAAAGAATATAAAAAAGTACTAGAAGATATCGAAGATAACAAACTAATGCTTGAAGATGATGAGTTAGGTGAATTAGCAAAAGAGGAACTAAAAGAGTTAGAATCTCTTAAACCTCAATTAGAAGAAGATATAAAATTCTTAATGATTCCTAAAGATCCTAATGATGAAAAAAATATTTATTTAGAGCTTAGAGCAGGAACAGGTGGGGATGAAGCTGCAATTTTCGTAGGTGACCTTTTTAGAGGTTATTTAAGATATGCAGAAAATAATGGTTGGAAAGTAGAGATCATGAACCAAAGTGAGAGTGAAGCTGGTGGCTATAAAGAGATTGTTGCCTTATTTAAAGGTGACCATGTTTACTCAAAACTAAAGTTTGAAGGTGGTACTCATAGAGTTCAAAGGGTACCTGCAACAGAATCTCAAGGAAGAGTTCATACTTCAGCTATAACTGTTGCAGTAATGCCAGAAGTTGATGATGTTGAGATTGACATAAGCCCAAGCGATCTTAAAATTGATGTAATGAGAGCAAGTGGTAATGGTGGACAATCAGTAAATACTACAGATTCAGCAGTAAGAATCACGCATATTCCAACAGGTATTGTTGTTACAAACCAAGACCAAAAATCTCAGCACAAGAATAAAGATAAAGCTATGAAAGTTTTAAAAGCTAGGCTTTATGATATTCAAATGCAAGAGAAAATGGAAGCAGAGGGTGCTAACAGAAAAGAACAAGTTGGAACTGGTGATAGAAGTGGAAGAATTAGAACATATAATTATCCACAAAATAGAGTTTCAGACCATAGAATAAATTTAACTTTGTATAGACTTGATTATATTATGAATGATGGTCTATTTAATGAAATAATTGACCCACTGATAACAGACTATCAAGCAAAACTAATAGAGGCTAATGGATTATAAAATCCATTGGCATATCTACCTAATCTTAAAAAATAATTTTTCTTGTCATATAATAACAAAGGTTTAAAGTAACCAAAATGTAATTGTTTCCATATATAATTCCATATCTTAATTTTTTACGGAGACAAAAATGACAATGAAAAAAACAACACTTGCTTTATTAGCATCTGCTGCACTTACTGTATCTTTAAGTGCAAGAGACCAAATTAAAATTGTAGGTTCATCTACAGTTTATCCATTCTCTTCTGCTGTAGCTGAAGAACTAGGTGCAACAACAAAATATCCAACTCCTGTAGTTGAATCAACTGGTTCAGGTGGTGGTATGAAATTATTTTGTGCTGGAAATAATTTAAATACTCCAGATATTACAAATGCATCAAGAAGAATGAAAACTAAAGAGTTTACACTTTGTGAAAAAAATGGTGTAACTGATATTACTGAATCAGTAATTGGATATGATGGTATTGCATTTGCTCAAGATAAATCAAACTCTTCATTTAACGTAACTAGAGAGCAATTAGCATTAGCAGTTGCTGCTGAAGTACCTTCAAAAGATGGTAAATCTTTAATTGCAAACCCATATAAAAAATGGTCTGATATTGATGCTTCTTTACCAAATAGAGAAATTATTGTTTATGGACCACCAAAATCATCTGGTACAAGAGATGCATTCGAAGAATTAGTAATGCAACATGTATTCAAAAAAATGTCTGTATATACTGACCTTTATAAAGCTGATAAAAAAGCAAACAAAAAATATAAAAAATACTCTGTAATTAGAACTGACGGTGTATATGTTCCATCTGGTGAAAATGATAACATCATTGTTCAAAAATTAACTAAAAACAAAAATGCATTTGGTATCTTTGGTTTCTCTTTCTTAGAAGAAAATGAAGATAAATTAATTGGTTCTACAATTAATGGTGTAGCTCCAACTCCTGATAACATCTCTTCTGCTAAATACCCAGTATCTAGATCGTTATTCTTCTATACTAAAAACTCTCACAAAAAAGATGTTCCAGCAATGAACAAATATGTTGAGATGTTTATGTCTGAAAATATGATTGGTAATAATGGTATCTTAACTGAAATTGGTCTTATCCCTCTTCCAGAGTCACAAAGAACTGCTATTAGAAAAGCTGTTTTAGAAGGTAAAAAACTTACTTTAGATGCTTTAAAACACTAATTAGATTAAAAGAGAAGTTATCTTCTCTTTTAATTATTAGATTTATAAATAGGTTTTTATCTGTCGCAGCGAACACAAGAGGTAAAAACCTAGTTATAAGTCTAAATTAAGGCAAAAAAATAGAAGATAAACTCGATATAGGTAAACTTGATTTTGCCTTTCAACCAATCATCAATACTAATTCAGGTAAAACATTTGCAGTTGAGGCACTTCTTAGAAACTGTAAAGAGCTTGGCTTTAACTCAATAAATAGTTTCTTCGATTATCTAGCAAAAGAGGAAATACTTTATAATTGTGATATTAAATTAAGAAAAAAAGCTTTAAAAAAATTTAAAAAAATTGATATTCCAAATATCAAAATCTTCTATAATCTTGATAATAGAGTTTTTAACATGCCAAATAAGAAACTAGGTAAAACATTAGAAATCCTAGAAGAGTTAGATATAAAACCTGATAAGTTATGTTTTGAATTAACAGAACATAATCTCTTTAAAGATGAAAAAAATCTACAAGAATCGATAAAAAATTATAATCAAAACGATATTAAAACAGCAATTGATGACTTTGGTACTGGCGTTTCTGGTTTACATCTACTTTATATATCAGATACAAACTTTGTAAAGATTGATAAATTTTTTATCTCATATATTGATAAAGACCCCAAAAAGAGACTTTTTTGTTCCTCTATAGTTGAAATGGCACATACAATGGGGATAAAAGTTATAGCAGAAGGTATAGAAAGAGTAGAAGAATATTTAACTTGCAAAGATATAAAAGTTGATTACCTACAAGGTTACCTTTTTTGCAGACCTACAATAGATATAACTGAAATAAAAAAGAGTTATAAAGGTAGAAGCTTTTTTAAAAAAGATAGAAGAGTATTAAGCAATAATATTGACAAGTCTTTTATTGAAAAAGTTGATGCAATATCTGATGACTCCTCCTTGCATGACCTTTTTATCTATTTTAAAGAGCATACAAAAAATACATTTGTACCAGTAGTAAATTCTGAAAAGAAAATTTTAGGTGCCATATATGAAGTAGACATTAAGAAGATATCTTATTCTCAATATGGTTTATCCCTTGCAAAAAACCAATCTTTTAAAGCAAAACTTAAACACTATTTACAAGCTGTTCCTGAGATTGATATAAGTTGGGGAATAGATAAGGCTTTAGAGATTTTTAATCTAAGAAATGATGCAAAAGGTATATTTGTAAGTAAAGATTCAATCTATTATGGTTTTATAAGCCTAAATAATCTCCTACTTTTATCTTATAAAAGAAATATTGAAATTGCTGAAAATCAAAACCCACTTACTAAACTACCTGGAAATAATCAAATTGATGATTTCATCTACAATATTTTTGATAAAAAAATACAAGCTCAAATCATATATTTTGATTTTAATGATTTTAAACCTTTTAATGATACTTATGGATTTAGACTAGGGGATAGAGCTATTTTAATGTTTTCAGAAATACTTCAAAAATACCTTTCAAGGGAGAGTTTTATTGCACATATTGGAGGAGATGATTTTTTTGTAGGTTTTGTAAATATGAGTTATGAAAATGTATATAATATAATTTTTAACATACAAAAAGAGTTTGAACACAATGTACAAAGCCTTTATAATGAAAATGATTTAAAAAATGGACATATTACTGCAAAAGATAGATATGGAACTATTAGAGAATTCAAACTTTTAAGTGTCTCAGCATCTATTATTGAAGTAACTAAACAAAGTAGCATTGAAAACTTTAACTCAAAACTTGGAGAGATTAAAAAAAGATCTAAATCTATAGATAAACCTTTTGGTATCTGCATAAATATGTAACTTTACTGTAACCATTTTGTAATACAATTCTCAAAATTTATATGAAAGGTAAATATTGCATTCATTTGAGTCTAAAAACAGATCAACAGTAATGAAAGAAAGAATTATCAAAACTGCATTAATTGTAGCTTCTACTATATCTATTCTTACAACTTTTGGTATTCTTTTTTCTATACTTTTTGAAGCTATTTCATTTTTTCAATTGAGAAGCTTCTGGTACTTCCTTACAGGTCTTGAATGGTCTCCTGGTATTGTTGGGAGTAAGTTTGGTGCCGTTCCTATTTTTGCTGGTACATTAATGATTACATTTATAGCCATGGCAGTTGCAATTCCAATAGGTCTTGGTAGTGCAATTTATATGAGTGAATATGCAAATGGGAAAACAAGAGATTATTTAAAACCTATTTTAGAGATACTTGCTGGTATTCCAACGGTTGTATATGGTTTCTTTGCCGCAATAACAGTTGCACCATTTGTTGTTAAAGCAGCTGACTTCTTCGGATTAGAAGCAACATTTAACTCAGCTCTAGCTTCAGGTGTAGTTATGGGAATTATGATTATCCCTGTAATATCATCACTTTCTGATGATGTTATTAGAGCAGTTCCAGATAGTCAAAGAAAAGCTTCACTTGGTCTTGGTATGACTCAAGGAGAAACTATAAAAAATATAGTTTTACCTTCTGCACTCCCAGGTATTATTTCAGCAACGCTACTAGGTTTCTCAAAAGCAATTGGTGAAACAATGATTGTTGTTATGGCTGCAGGTTTAAGACCAAACTTATCATTAAACCCATTGGAAGATATGACAACTGTAACAGTTAGAATTGTTGATGCACTAGTTGGAGACCAAGCTTTCAACTCTCCTGAAACACTTTCTGCTTTTGCACTAGGGCTTGCACTATTTGTTGTAACATTGATTTTGAATATTATTTCATTAACAATGATTAGAAAATTTAAAGAAAAATATAAAGTGAATACATTATGATGAAAAGAAAAAATAAAAATACAGACAACCCTTTTTACGATCCATCATTAAATAAAAGACATAGAAGCTCAAAGAGATTTAAAACTTTTACTGTTTCGTCTTTAGTTTTCTCAATAGCATTTCTTGTATTTTTCCTTTTCGATATGGTATCTAAAGGAAGTCCTGCTTTCCAACAAGCATATTTACATATAGATGTAACTTATTCACAAGAATCTAAAAATAGCTACAGAAAGGCAATTGATAGAAAATATTCAAGAATTGTATCAAGAGCGTGGTTAAGAATGGTTCCAAAGATGATTGAAGAGAATCCCGAACTAATGGGTAAAACTATTAAAACTTGGGTATTAGCAGATGATCAAGTTGACCAATATTTAAAAGGACACTATTATAAGCTAAAAAGAAAAGATAGAGCTTTAGTTGATGATATGAAAGCATTTGGAGATATTGATCTTAAATTTAATGAAATATTTTTTAAAAATGGAGATTCAAAAACTCCTGAATATGCTGGTTTAAAATCTGCTATAGTAGGTTCAGTTTTAACACTTATAATTACTATGGCTTTTGCATTTCCAATTGGAGTTATGACAGCAATATATCTTGAAGAGTTTGCAGATGACAATAAATTTACACAAACTATTGAAGTAAATATTAATAACTTAGCAGCAATACCTTCAATCCTATTTGGTCTTTTAGGTCTTGCTATATTTATTAATCTTTTTGGACTTCCAAGATCTTCCCCTTTAGTTGGTGGTTTAACTTTAGCACTTATGACTCTACCAATTATTATTGTAAGTTCAAGAGCAGCATTAAGAGCAGTTCCAGATTCTATTAGACAAGCGGGCTACGGTTTAGGTTTAACGAAAATTGAAGTTACAAGAGACCATGTTTTACCACTTGCTTTTCCTGGAATTTTAACAGGTTCAATCATTGGTTTAGCACAAGCCATGGGAGAAACTGCACCATTAATCATTATTGGTATGATTGCATTTATTCCAGACTCTCCTGGTTCAATTTTTGAAGCTGCTACTGTTATGCCAGCACAATTATTTACTTGGGCAGGTATGCCAGAAAGAATGTATGTAGAAAAAACTGCTGCTGGTATTATGGTGTTATTAACAATTCTAATTTCTTTAAATTCTTTAGCAATTTATCTAAGAAAAAAATATGAAGTAAAATGGTAATAAGGAAAAAATAAAAATGTCAAATAATAAAATTAAAGTAGATGTAAAAGAATTAAATCTTTGGTATGGAGAAAATCATGCCCTTCACAATATTACTGTACCATTATATGAAAATAAAATTACAGCACTTATTGGACCATCTGGTTGTGGAAAATCTACATTTCTTAGATGTTTAAATAGAATGAACGACTTAATCTCAACTGTAAATATTGATGGTTCAGTAGTAATTGATGAAAAAAATATTTACGATAAAGATGTAGATGAAGTTAGTGTAAGAAAAAGAATAGGTATGGTTTTTCAACAACCAAACCCTTTTCCAAAATCTATTTATGATAATGTTTCTTATGCTCCATTAAAACATAGTTTAGTAAAAAAAGGTAAAGATTGTGACGAACTTGTTGAAAAATCTCTTAAAGATGCTGGTCTTTGGAACGAAGTTAAAGATAAACTAAATGATCCAGGAACATCTCTTTCAGGTGGGCAACAACAAAGGCTTTGTATAGCAAGAACTATTGCAGTAAAACCTGAAGTAATCTTAATGGATGAACCAACTTCAGCTCTTGATCCTATTTCAACTGAAAAAATTGAAGCATTAATGCTTGAATTAAAAGAAAAATATACAATTATTACTGTTACTCATAATATGCAACAAGCAGCAAGAGTTGCAGACTATACCGCATTTTTCCACTTAGGAAAATTAATTGAGTATGATGAAACAGATACTATATTTGTTAATCCATCAAACAAAAAAACTGAAGATTATATTACAGGAAGGTTCGGATAATGTTAAAACCATATGAAGAAAATGTACAAAAAATAAAAGAAGAGATTTATAGGATAGGTCAAGAAGTAATCCATGCAAATAAAATATCACTGTCTGCATTAAAAGAAAATGACCTTACTATGTTAAAAGATGTAAATTTATCAATTAGAACTTTATCAGTAAAGTCAAATGAGATAGATAACTTAATAGTTAAAACATTAGCTCTATATTCACCAGAAGCTAGAGATTTAAGAGAGATGGTTTCTTATCTTAAAATCACTAATGAATTACTAAGAGCTGGTGCAAATTCTAAATCTTTTGTTAAAACTTTTAAAAAATCTTTTACTGAAGAGCTTGATAAACATACAATACTAGAGTATGCTATTCCCTTATTAAAAGCCTCAAATTTAGCTTTTGAGACAGCAGTAAATCTTGTAAAAGAGAGTGATGATAAAGTTATTGAAGCTGGTTTTCATAAAGTAAGTGTTGAAGAGAGTAAAACTGATGATTTATATGCAATTATCGAAAAAAATACTCTAAAACTTATTACAAAAAATATTGAACTTTCAAGAGATTATTTTGATGTTTTAAGTAGTTTAAGAAGACTTGAAAAAACAGCTGATAGAGCTGCATCTATTGCAAACTTATTATTATTTGCTGAAGTTGGTGGATCAATAGAACAAGCTAAATAATTTTTAATGAAAAAACTATTTACAAATATAAAGATTTACTTTAGTAACAATTATGAGGTTTTAGCAGCAACTATTATTTTTTTAGTTGTAGTGGGAACAAAACAAGAGTTTTATAAAGCAATTGTTCTTATGCTAGAATTCATAGTTGTTATGGAAGTTGTTAAAATGATTTCTGATTTTATAAAAAAAGAGAAATTAAGACTTAGATTTGTAATAGATATTTTTATTATATTCTTAATAAGAGATGTAATAATAAATGCTTCCCTACCAAATAAAGACTATTTTACTATCCTTTTTCTTCTTTTTGTGATTTTTATATTCTTTATTTTTAGGATTTTAGCAATAAAATATTCCCCAGGAGTTATCAACATCTCTAAGAAACAAAATTTTGAAAAAAAAGAAATAACTAATGAATGAAAAATTAATATTAATCGTTGAAGATGAAGAGGATATTTTAGAACTACTTGAATATTCACTTCAAAAAGAGGGATATGAAACTATTGGATTTTTAAATGTAAATGAAAATCTTGAAAAAGTTTTAGAGGAAGAACCTATAGATTTGATTATTATGGATAGAAATTTACCAGGTATTGATGGTACAGAGTTTATATCAAGTATTAAGAAGAAAGGATACAATGCTCCTGTAGTGTACCTTACAGCTAAAGATAAAGATGAAGATATACTAGAAGGTTTTGATGCCCATGCTGATGATTATATTACTAAACCTTTTAATATAAAAGAGACACTTGCAAGAATCAAAGCTATAATTAGAAGATCTAATAATGATGTTGATGTACTAAAAGTGAGAGATATTATCTATAAAGCAACAAATAAAAAATTTTATATTGATGGGGAAGAGATAATATTAACCCACTTAGAGCATGATTTGTTATTAGAATTTATTAAAAATAAAGATATTTTAATGACTAGAGAACATTTACTTGAAGCCGTTTGGGAAGATTCTTATGATAAAAAACTAAAAACTGTAAATGTTGCAATAAAAAGATTAAAAGCAAAAATAGACCCAGACAATAAAAAAGAGTATATAAAATCAGTTAGAGGGGAAGGCTACTTGTTTTGTTAAAACTTCATCAACTGTTTTTACGTACCTTTTCACTTATATTTTTACTTATGTTGCTAGTTCTTAGTGTTACTATATATTTTTGGTCAAAGCATATCTATTTAGATCAAATAGAAAAAAACTTATCACAAAATATAGATTCACTCTCTTTTTCTTTTACCAATTTAGATAATATTAAGTACATAGTAAAAACTTTTAAAGCAAAAACTGGGAATAGAATTACTATTATTGATGAAAAAGGTAATGTTTTAGCAGACAGTGATAAAAATATTAAGCAAATGGAAAACCATTCTAATAGATATGAAATTATTCATGCAAAGTACAATGGTTATGGTAAAAAAATTAGATTTTCACATACTCTAAATGAAGAACTACTTTATGTAGCAAAAAAGATAGTAGTTGATGATAAGATTTATTATATTAGATTAGCAGATTATACATATAAGATTCAAGATAATTTTACAGAATTAGTTTATCAATTGATTGCATTTTTAACACTATTTTTAGTTGGTTTCTTTTTTGTGACATATTATCTAAGTTTAAAAATAAAAGATGAAACAAATTCTATACTTGAATACCTAGTCCAAATGAGTAACAAAAAACCAAAACAAGAGATATATTCTGATTTTTGTGAAGAGTTTAATAAAATCACAAGACTGTTAAATAAAGTAGCTAGTAGACTTTCAAAAAGAGAAAAACAAAAAGCTAAACAAACTGCAAAATTAAAAATTGCGAATAGACAAAAAGATGAAATTATCTCAGCAATCTCACATGAGTTTAAAAATCCAATTGCAATTATCACAGGATATGCTGAAACAATTTTAAATGACAAAGAACTACCTAGTAAAATGCAAACTAATTTTTTAAATAAAATTTATAGTAATGGGAATAAAATGTCTCATATTATTGATAAATTAAGACTTACACTAAAACTTGAAGAGGGTAAACAAAATATAATGACCTCTGAATGTTCTTTAAGAAAAATATTAGATGAGATAGTTTCTGATTTACAAGATAAATATACACAAAGAGAGATTAATATTATAGGTGATGATGTAAAGATAAAAATAGATGAAACTCTTTTTTCTATGGTCTTAACAAATTTAATAGAAAATGCTTTAAAATATTCAGAAGATGAAGTGACAATAAAAATCACACAAAATTCAATCTCAATAATAGATAAAGGGATTGGAATAGATGAAAATGAAATAAATAAAATAAATCAAAAATTTTATAGGGTTTCTCAAAATGGCTGGAATAACTCTTTAGGATTAGGACTTTTTATCGTTCACTCTATTTTAAAACTACATAATTTTGAACTTGCAATTAAAAGTAAAATACATGAAGGTTCTGAATTTCAAATAAAATATTAAATATCACTTAAATTAAGTATATTTTAAGTATAACTAGACTATTATTCCACCTCATTAACAAAATCGGAGAAAATAAATGAAATTTACTCAAATGGCAAAAGCTAACGAAATCGAAAGAGATTGGATAGTAGTTGATGCAACAGATAAAATATTTGGTAGAATTATTACTGAAGTTGCAACACTATTAAGAGGAAAACACAAGCCTTCATACACTCCTCACGTAGACTGTGGAGACAATGTTATCATTATCAATGCTTCTAAAGCAAAATTTACTGGTGCTAAATTAGAAGATAAAAACTATTATACTCACTCAGGATATTTTGGAAGTACTAAAACACACAAAATGTCTGATATGCTAGAAAATAACCCAGAAAAATTATTCAAACTAGCTACTAGAGGGATGTTACCAAAAACAAAACTTGGTAAAGAAATGTTAAAAAAATTAAAAGTATACGCAGGAAGCGAACACCCACACACTGCGCAAATTAAAGGATAACACTAATGGCAAAAGTATACGCAACTGGAAGAAGAAAATCTGCTATCGCTAAAGTATGGTTAGAAAATGGAAACGGTCAACTTACAATAAACGGTCAATCTTTAGATGCATGGTTAGGTGGACACGAAGCTATTAAAAAAAGAGTTATGCAACCATTAGAAGTATCTAAACAAGAAACTTCTGTAAACGTAGTAGTAAAAACACTAGGTGGTGGTTATGCAGCTCAAGCAGATGCAGTAAAACATGGTATTTCAAGAGCTTTAGTTACTTATGATGAGCAATTTAGAGCAATCTTAAAACCTTATGGGTTATTAACAAGAGATGCTAGATCTGTAGAAAGAAAAAAATACGGAAAGAAAAAAGCGAGAAAATCAACTCAATTCTCAAAAAGATAATTGGTATTTTCTATTATTCAAAAGATTTATTTCTTTTTTTAAAAGAGCAACATAAAGTTGCTCTTTTTTTATCTCTTTTACAAACTATTCATAAAAAAAAGTATAAAATTACTCTATGAAATATTTTCTACTATTAACTACTTTTATTAATATCTTATTATCATCTACTTTAAATTTAAGTATAGGTTCAAGTCCTAGTAGAATAAACCCAATCTTATCAAACGATACCGCTAGTTCAGAGATAAGTCAATGGATTTTTAACGGACTTCTTAAATACGATAAAGATGGAAATCCAACAGTTGACTTAGCAAGTTCATATAAATTTGAAACACCCACAAAATTAATTATAAAGATGAAAAAAGGTGTACTTTGGCATGATGGAGTTGAAGTAACATCAAAAGATGTAATCTTCACCTATGAAAAGATTATTGATCCAGATGTTTATGTATCTTTCAAATCAAACTTTAATGAAGTACAAAGTGTAAAAGCTATTGATAAATATACTGTTGAGATAATCTTTAAAAAACCATATTTTAAAGCTTTGGTTACCTGGATGGTTAGTCTCTTACCTGAACATATTTTAAAAAATGAAAAAAACCTTATGACTTCACAGTTTAATAAAAAGCCAATAGGTACAGGTCCATACAAATTAAAAGAGTTTAAAAATAACGCAGATATAGAATTAGTTGCCAATGATAATTATTTTGAAGGGCGACCTAAAATTGATAAAATACTTTATAAATTTATTCCAGATACAAATACTTCTTTTCTATTTTTAAAACAAAGAAAGCTTGATTTAGGAGGACTAACACCTCTTCAATATGAAAGACAGCTAGATAAGAAATTTAAAGAATATTTTAAAACTATAGAAAAACCTGCATTTTCCTATTCTTACCTTGGATTTAATTTAAGAGATAAAAAGTTCCAAAATAAAAAACTAAGACAAGCTATTGCCTATGCCACAAATAGAAAAGAGTTAATTGATATTTTATATTTTGGCCATGGTGAAATATGTGATGGACCATTTGCTCCAAACTCTTTAGCATTTGATGAAAAATTTAAACCCTATAGATATAATTTGAAAAAAGCAAAAAAACTACTAAAAGAGCTAGGTTATGATAAAAATAATCCTTTTAGTTTTGAAGTTGTAACAAATACAGGTAATACAGCTAGAGCAAATGCAGCCCAAATACTTCAACATCAATTAAAAAAAGCAAATATTCATATGAGTATAAAAGTTATGGAATGGCAAGCATTTTTAAATACAATAGTAACCCCAAGAAAGTTTGAAGCTATTTTACTGGGATGGACAACTACACTTATGCCTGATGCCTATGCACTTTGGCATAGTAACTCTGACAAACTGGGAAGGTTTAATTTAGTTGGATATAGAAACAAAAAAATTGATGAACTAATAGATAAAGGTGCAGGAACAATCAATAGAAAAGAATTTGCAAAAATATATAAAGAGATTTATTCAACTATTGCAGATGACTTACCATATCTTTTTTTATATATTCCAAATAGTATTAGTGCAATTAATAAAAATATTAAAAATATAAAACCAACTCCTATTAGTATTTTACACAATCAAATTGAATGGGAAAAACCTTAATCATAGTTCAGATTTAAACTAATTTCTCTGCCATACTTAGTTATAAACAATAATATACTAAACTTTTGAACTATATATTTAAAAAGGATTTTAATGGAAAAAGTTATACTTTTTGATTTAGATGGGACATTAATTGACTCAACTGATGCAATTCTATCGACCTTTCATCATACTTTTAAAGAGATGAATTATGATTTTAAAGGTCAAGATAAAGATATTAAATCTTTAATAGGTCACCCTTTAGATATTATGTTTCAAGATTTAGGTGTACCACAAGAGATTGTATGGGATTATGTTGACTCTTATAAAAAAAGATATAGAGAGATATCTAAACAACAAACTGAACTATTAAAATTTGCTAAAGAAGCTATAGAACTAGCTAATACCTTCGCAAGATTATCTGTTGTTACAACAAAAACTGGATTATATAGTATAGAACTTCTTGAACATCTAAAACTTATGGATTATTTTGAATTTGTTACAGGTAGAGAACATGTGGAAAATCCAAAACCTCATCCTGAACCAATTCACAAAACTCTTGATTTGATGAAGATAGAAGGTACTTGTGATATTTGGATGGTAGGAGATACAGAGTTAGATTTAATCGCTGCAAATAGTGCTGGAGTAAATTCAGTTGGAGTACTTTGTGGTTATGGAGAAGAAAACACCTTAAAAGAACATACTTCTTATATCGCGCCTAACCCTTTAGAAGCTGTTAAAATCATACAAAATCTTTCAAAATTCTAATAAAAAATATAAAATATTCTAATTAAATATTTTTTTATTTTTTATCAGAATTTACATTTTTTATATTCTTAAAATGTCCATAATTTGTGTATTTAATTAATTATATTAATTAATATGAACTTATTTATGTTTATATTCAAGATTATATAAGTTTACTTTAATTATTATGGAATTATAAGAATGAAATATAATTAAAGGGAAGATTATGACAAAAAAATTTGCTACTATGGATGGTAATGAAGCTGCTTCATATGTATCATATGCATTTACGGAAGTTGCTGGTGTTTATCCAATTACTCCATCGTCACAAATGGGGGATAATACTGAAAAATGGGCAACTCAAGGGAAAAAGAATCTATTTGGTTCAACAGTAAAAGTTATTGAGATGCAAAGTGAGGCTGGTGCAGCTGGGACATTCCATGGTTCACTTCAAGCTGGTGCCTTAACAACTACCTATACTGCTTCACAAGGCTTACTTCTTAAAATTCCTAATATGTATAAAGTTGCTGGACAATTATTACCTGGGGTTATTCATGTATCTGCAAGAGCTTTAGCTGCACATGCACTTTCAATCTTTGGTGACCATCAAGATGTTATGAGTGCAAGAGCAACTGGTTTTGCTATGCTAGCAACTGGTTCAGTACAAGAAGTTATGGATATTGGTGGTGTTGCACACCTAGCAGCCATCAAAGGAAGAGTTCCTTTCTTACATTTTTTTGATGGATTTAGAACTTCACATGAGATAAACAAAGTTGAAGTTATGGATTATGATGTTTTTGACAGACTTATAGATTATGATGCAGTTCAAAAATTTAGAGATACATCACTAAATCCAGAATCACCTATCACAAGAGGTACAGCACAAAATGATGATATCTACTTCCAAGGAAGAGAAGCATCAAATAAATTCTATGATGCAGTACCTGATATTGTAAATGAGTATATGCAAGAGATTTCAAAAGTTACAGGAAGAAACTATGCACCATTTACATATTATGGAGATCCAGAAGCTACGGATGTTATTGTGGCAATGGGTTCTGTAAATGAAACTATTAGAGAGACTGTAGATTTTTTAAGGGAAACACAAGGTAGAAAAGTTGGTCTTTTAACTGTACACTTATACAGACCATTTAGTACAAAATACTTTATGGATGCTCTTCCTGATAGTGTTGAAAACATCTGTGTAATAGATAGAACAAAAGAGCCTGGTAGTTTAGGTGAGCCATTATATCTTGATGTAAAAGCTGTATTCTATGATGAAGAGAAAAAACCTAAAATTATTGGTGGAAGATATGGTTTATCTTCTAAAGATGTTCCACCAAATCAAATTATTGCACTTTATGATAACTTAGCTTCTGAAAATTCTAAAAACCATTTTACTGTTGGTATTAATGATGATGTTACCTTTACTTCAATAGAAGTTGGAGAAAATGTATCTGTTGTTGAAGATGTAAATGAGTGTCTATTCTACGGATTAGGTGCAGATGGTACAGTTGGTGCAAATAAAAACTCAGTAAAAATTATTGGGGACAAAACAGATCTTTATGCACAAGCATACTTTGCATACGATTCAAAAAAATCTGGTGGATATACAAGATCACACTTAAGATTTAGCAAAAATCCTATTAGATCAACTTATCTTGTATCAAACCCTGGATTTGTTGCCTGTTCAAAAGAGGTTTATTTAGAACAATATGAAGTGATTGATAAAATTAAAGATGGTGGTACATTCTTACTTAACTCAATCTATTCAGCGGAAGAGATAGTTCAAAGAATCCCAAATAGAGTTAAAAAAATTCTTGCAGATAAAAAAGTTAAGTTCTATATCATCAATGCAACAAAACTAGCCAGAGATATCGGACTTGGAAATAGAACAAATACTATTATGCAAGCTGCTTTCTTTAAACTAGCAGACATTATCCCTTATGAAGAAGCTAAAACATACATGAAAGAGTATGCAGAAAAAGCTTATGGAAATAAAGGGGAAGAGATAGTTAAGATGAACTACTTAGCTATTGATTCTGGGGAAGCAGGATTAGTAGAAGTTCCTGTTGATGAATCATGGTCAAACCTAGATGGTGGAAAACTAGTTGTTCAATCAAAATACAAAGGTAGTGAATATGTAGAAACTTTTGCAAAAGTTGTAAATGCTGCAAAAGGTGATGAGATTCCAGTATCTTCTGTTGTTAATCTTGGAATGGAAGGTGGAACATTTGAAAATGGTTCTACAAAATATGAAAAAAGAGCTATTGCTACAATGGTTCCTCAATGGAATGAAGATACATGTATTCAATGTAACCAATGTGCATTTGAGTGTCCACATGCAGTAATCAGACCATTTTTAATGGATGAAGATGAGTTTGCAAATGCACCAGAAGGTGTAAAAACTCACTCACTTGATGCAAAAGCAAAAGGAACAAAAGACCAAGGACTTAAATATAAAATTCAAGTTTCTATTATGGACTGTACAGGATGTAATGTTTGTGTTGATATCTGTCCTACAAAAGAAAAATCACTTAAAATGGTTCCTTATGAAGTTGAAGAACAAAATAATGAACAAGAAAATGCAGACTTTTTATTTAATGATGTAAGTTATAAAGAGCATTTAGTAAAAATGGATACTGTACAAGGTTCACAATTTGCACAACCATTATTTGAATTCCACTCTGCATGTCCAGGATGTGGTGAAACTCCATATATCACTTTAGCTACTCAACTATTTGGGGATAGAATGATGGTATCAAATGCTACAGGATGTTCATCTATTTATTCAGCATCAGCACCATCTACTCCATTTACTAAAAATGCAAAAGGGGAAGGTCCAGCTTGGGCAAACTCATTATTTGAAGATGCGGCAGAGTTTGGTTATGGTATGCACGCTGCAAATGAAACAATTAGAAATAGAATTGGTACAATTATGA
The DNA here is from genome assembly GCF_963676935.1 of Halarcobacter sp. Taxonomy (NCBI): domain Bacteria; kingdom Pseudomonadati; phylum Campylobacterota; class Epsilonproteobacteria; order Campylobacterales; family Arcobacteraceae; genus Halarcobacter; species Halarcobacter sp. The sequence continues at coordinate 158,256 of NZ_OY781470.1, read as the reverse complement.
AAGAGACTATGGAAGAGGTTACAAATCCTCTAAAAGGTCTTTATAAAGAGTGGTTAGAGAATAGAAGTAATGGAGCAAAAACCCAAGAGATTAGAGATAAACTTGTTCCTCAATTGGAGCAAAATCAAGATTTACCTGGGGTAAAAGTTTTATTATCTCTTAGAAAATATATTGTAAGAAAATCTCAATGGATGATTGGTGGAGATGGTTGGGCCTATGATATTGGTTATGGTGGACTTGACCATGTACTTTCAACTGGTGAAAATGTAAATATGTTAGTTGTTGATACTGAAGTTTATTCAAATACAGGTGGACAATCTTCAAAAGCAGCAAGAACAGGTTCAATTGCTGACTTTACAAATGATGGTAAACCAAATGCTAAAAAAGATTTAGGTTATATCTCTATGACTTATGGAAATATCTTTGTTGCACAAATCAACTCAAGAGCAAATCAAAAACATGCGGTTCAAGCTATGAAAGAAGCTGAAGAGTATGATGGACCATCATTAATTATTGCTTACTCTCCTTGTATTGCCCATGGTATTCAAGGTGGTTTAATGAAATCAGTTGAACACGGACAACTAGCTACAGATTGTGGTTACTGGCCAATTTATACTTTCGATCCAAGAAAAATTGAAGAGGGGAAAAACCCAATTAAAATTTCTGGTAAAAAACCAAATTGGGATGTTTATGATGAATTCCTAATGAAAGAGAATAGATATAGATCTCTTAAAAAACTTAATCCAGAACATGCTGACTTCCTATTAGCACAAAATAAAAAAGATGCACAATATAGATATAGACAATTATCTAGAATGGCTGCAGCTGATTATTCTGATGAATTAGAAGAAGATCTATAATAAAATATAGTAAGGTAGTAATACCTTACTATAACATTATCTCACTTTCAATACTTTCACTTTATAAAATTTAATCTTAATTGACTAACTATAAAACTAAAAATTTTTAAACTTATTCAAAAATATTATCAATACTAATTATCATTTTATAATTTTTTAAACATAAGAAAAACTTATTAAAATAGCTATAAAAATGAACATATGTTCATAACATAGATACCATAAAATGGACATATGTTCATACATTTACTATATTATATATTTTTCATATATTTATACATAATTATTACATATTTTAATATTAAGCTAAGTTTTCTTTTCATAAACTTCAATCGGACAAATTAGATGTCTCTACTAATTTAGATAAATTTTAGGAGCAAACATGCTAGAAATTAGATGGCACAGCCGTGCTGGTCAAGGTGCTGTAACAGGTGCAAAAGGACTAGGTTCTGTTGTAGCTGAAACAGGTAAAGAGGTACAAGCTTTTGCATTTTACGGTTCTGCAAAAAGAGGTGCATCAATGACTGCTTATAATAGAATTGATGATAAACAGATTATAAACCATGAGAAGTTTATGCACCCAGATTATGTATTTATACTAGACCCTGCTTTAGCATTTACAGATGACTTTACAGCACATGAGACTGAAAAGACGCAATACATCATTACAACACACTTAACAAAAAGTGAACTAATAGAGTTAGTACCAGCGTTACAAGGAAGAGAAGAAAGAACATACACATTAGATTGTTTAAAAATATCTCAAGAAACAATTGGAAGACCGATTCCAAACACTCCAATGCTTGGTGCATTTATGAAAATAAGTGGAATGTTTGAACTTGAGTATTTTCAAAATGCAATGAAAAAAGTACTAAAAAAATTGCCTCAAAAAGTGATCGATGCAAATATGATTGCTATACAAAGAGCATATAACGAAGTACATTAGGAGATACGATGAGCAAATCAATTAAAGAAATGGGATGGGATGAGTTAGTACCTGGTGCTGCATTATATGCATTTGATACTAATGTAGACTACCAGATGGCAGAAACTCAGCCTGAAGATAGAATTTATGCTGAAACAAATTCAAAAAATGCATATGTTGGAGATTGGAGAGTTTTTAAACCAGTTTGGAATAGTGAATTATGTATTGACTGTCAAAACTGTTGGTTGTTCTGTCCAGATACTGCAATTATCTCAAGAAACAAAGAGATGGTTGGTGTAGATTATGACCATTGTAAAGGTTGTGGTATCTGTGTAGAAGTGTGTCCAACAAATCCAAAATCATTATTAATGTTTAATGAAACAGAGAAAAATGAAGAAGCACTTACAAAGTGGCCTGAAAAGAAAAAAAAGGGTGAAGACTAATGAATAGAAAAGAGATGGAATTAAATACTGTAGAAGTATGGGATGGAAATACATGTAATGCTCAAGCTTTTAGACAAGCTGGTGTTGATGTAGTTGCGGCTTACCCTATTACTCCTTCTACTAATACTGTTGAAAACTATGCAACAATGCATGCAAACGGTTATGTTGATGGTGAGTTTGTAATGGTTGAATCAGAGCATGCTGCTATGTCTGCATGTGTTGGAGCTGCTGCAGCTGGAGGTAGAGTAGCAACTGCAACATCATCACAAGGTTGTGCACTTATGGTTGAAGTACTATATCAATGTGCTGGGATGAGATTACCAGCTGTTTTATGTTTAGTAAATAGAGCTTTAGCTGCTCCACTAAATGTAAATGGTGACCACTCAGATATGTACTTAACTAGAGATTCTGGATGGATTCAAGTTGATGCATTTAATGCCCAAGACGCTTATGATTTAACACTAATGTCATTTAAGATTGGTGAACATAAAGATGTTAGACTTCCTGTTATCTCTAATCAAGATGGTTTTTTAACTTCACATACAGCACAAACAGTAAGACCACTTCCTGATAAAGTTGCATATGAGTTTGTTGGAGATTATGTACAAGTTAATGCTATGTTGGATTTTTCAAAACCTGTTACTCATGGGGTACAAACTGAACATGACTGGCATTTTGAACACAAAGCAAAACAACATGCGGCACTTCAAGGTTCATTGCCAGTAGTAGAAGAGATTTTTAAAGAGTTTAAAGAGTTAACTGGAAGAGAATACAATATTGTTGAAACTCATAAAATGGATGATGCAGAGGTTGCTATTGTATGTTTAGGCACAACTTATGAAACTGCAACTATTGCAGCTGATGAATTAAGAGAACAAGGGATTAAAGCTGGTGTTATAGCTCCTAGACTATTTAGACCTTTCCCATTAGTACAATTAGCACAAAAATTGCAAAATGTAAAAGCTCTTGCATGTATGGATAGATCTGCTCCTGGTGGAACAGTTGGAGCTTTATATAATGAAGTTGCAGGTGCTCTAATCAACACTCCTGCTAGACCAGTACTTAGAAATCTAATTTATGGTCTTGGTGGTAGAGATATCACTGTAAATGAGCTAAAAGAGATTTTTACAAATTTAGATACAGATGCTAAAAATGGTAAATTAACTGGAAAAATCCAAAGACTTCATGGAGTTAGAGGACCAGAATTAAGCTTTTATGAGCTGTAAGGAAGAGATATGAGTAATCAAAAAGTAATTAAAAACTTAAAAACATTTTCAACTGCGGCTGAAAGATTTGAAGGGTCTCACGTTTTATGTCCAGGGTGTGCGCACTCTATTATAGTAAGAGAGGTTTTAAATGCAACAAATGATAATCTAGTAGTTTCAGCAGCAACTGGTTGTTTAGAGGTTTGTACAGCTATATATCCACATACATCTTGGGATTGTTCTTGGATTCATATTGGATTTGAAAATGCTTCTACTGCAATTGCAGGAGCTGAGGCTATGAATAAAGCACTTAGAAATAAAGGAAGAATTAGTGCTGATACTCCTGAACCAAAATTTGTTGCTTTTGGTGGAGATGGTGCTACTTATGATATTGGTTTTCAATGGATTTCTGGATGTTTTGAAAGAGGTCATGATATGATGTATGTTTGTTTAGACAATGAGGTTTATGCAAATACAGGTGGTCAGAGATCATCTTCAACTCCTATTGGAGCATCAACAACTACAGCACCAGCAGGTTCTACCTCATATGGTGAAAAGCAAGTTAAAAAAGATATGCTTCAAATTATGGCAGCGCATGGCTCTCCATATGTGGCACAAGTTGCTCCAAACAAATGGAAAGATATGGTTAAAAAAATCCAAAAAGGTTTTGATACAAAAGGACCTGTGTTTATAAATGCAATGAGTGCATGTACAACTGAGTGGAAATTCCAACCACATGAAACTATTGAAGCTTCAGATTTAGCAGTTGATTCACTAGTATTTCCACTTTATGAAATAGTTGATGGAACTGAATTAAATATTACATATAGACCAAAAAACATTGTTCCTGTAAAAGATTATTTATCATTTCAACCAAGATTCAAACATCTTTTTAAACCTGAAAATGAACATATCATTGAAGAGTGGCAAAGAAGAGTTGATAAAAATTGGGAATACTTACAAAGAAGAGAAGAAGCGAGAGTTTAATTATACTACTAATCTTACACAAGAAGTGATAATAAATCGCTTCTTGTTTTTAACTTCAAAACTTATAAATAATATTCACCTGTTTATAAAAACAACTTACATTTTTGTATAATTATTAATCATGGTTAGTTTAAAGGTAAATAATATTTTTGCTATACTTCAAAAAAAAATTTAAGGAAACTTATGGGTATATTTGATATTTCAACTCAACAGAAATCTCATAATATAGAAAAAAAAGATGAAATAGTTAATAGATTAATTGATACTTTTCAACCTCTTTGTGAAGAGTTAGAATCAAACAACGATCTTTATATATTTAAAAAATTTAAAGCAGAAAAAACTTTTTTAAGTTATGATTTAAAAGTTACAGTAAAAGAGTCAAAAGAATCATTTACAATAGATTTTGAAGGTGAACTTCAAAATGTATGGATATTGGTGATTTTAATTGTCCTTGGTATTCTTGTTACATATGGAATTGGTGTGATTTTAATTGCAGCTTTTGCATATTTGCAAAAAAAATCTTCTACTAAATATATTGAAAATAGTTTTGAAAAATTGAAAAAAGATATATCTTCGGAATAGTATTTGCATTCTTCTTTTAAAGGACGCGCGAATGGATATATATCAAAAAGCTTATAATTGGGCAAAAACTTATGATTTTGAACCAATTGAGATTGAATATGCAACAAAATTAGCATTAAAAATGTTAGATGATTCTTGCAAGATGACATCAGAAGATAGAAAAATATTTTTTTATGTTTATGACGCTATCTCAGATAGAGACGATATCAATCTTGATGATGATATAAATAAACTTGTTCTTCTATCTCGGGATAGAAATACTATATATTCAAAACCTGCATATGCAAATATTGTACACTCTTGTAGGTTGGAGGTTATCCCTTCAATGCTAAAAGTTCATATGAAAGCTTTTAAAAAAATGGTTAGAAAAAATTTAGACTTACTGTAAAACAAATTTTTTCTAATTGTTAAAGTCCCTTTATAAAAAAACTCTTTAAAAATTATTAGCTATTAAATTTAAGCCTTTAAAATAGGAATTTTGATAAAATCAAAAAAATATATATAAGGATTTAAAATGCCACTATTAGATAGTTTTAGAGTTGACCATACAATTATGCCTGCACCTGCTGTAAGGGTTGCAAAAACAATGAAATCTCCATCAGGAGATGTTATTACAGTGTTTGATTTAAGATTCTGTATTCCAAATGAATCAATGATGGGTGAAAAAGGGATTCATACCTTAGAACATCTTTTTGCAGGTTTTATTAGAGAACATTTAAACTCTGACAAAGTTGAGATTATTGATGTTTCACCAATGGGGTGTAGAACAGGTTTTTATATGAGTTTATTAGGTAGTCCAAAAGAGGAAGAAGTTGCAAAAGCATGGAAAGCAGCTATGGAAGATGTACTTAATGTGAAATCTCAAGAAGATATTCCAGAACTAAATGTTTACCAATGTGGTACATATAAAATGCATTCATTAGATGAAGCAAAAGAGATAGCAAAAGAGATTTTAAGTAAAGATATAGGAACTATGTCAAATGAGAAACTATATTTACCTGAAGAAAAGTTAAACAGTTTAGGAAACTAATTGGAAAAAAAGCTAGAACTATTTAAGGGTTTATTTCAACCCTTTACAAACATATCTATTTTTTTTATAAATAATAATACTGATTTTATTGAGAATACATTGCAAGAGATTGTAAAAACCTATGAAGGGAAACTCAATAAAATCAATTTTATTGAAGAAAAATATTTAAAATTAAACCATTATATGAGAGAGCTTGAATATATAGTTCTAGGAGATATTATAAGCAAATATGAAAAGAAAGAGCTACTATTACAAAAATGTTATAGAGCTCTTGAAAATTCTGCTAATATTATTATATTAGAGAAAAAAACAAATAACAATTTAGATGAAATCCGCGAATTACTAGATAAAACCTCTTTTGTTGCTATAAATAGTATTGAACTTTTTGATGACTATAAACTTATTACTGCTAAAAAACTTCATATGTGGGGAAGTGGTTTATAGTTCATCTTTAAATATAATAGTAAAACATGCACCTTTATAATCTTTGCCATTATGATTGAACTTATGATTTGAAGCTTTTATTTCTCCATGATATCTTTGAGTTATTATCTTATGACTAATTGATAATCCAAGTCCTGTCCCTTGATATTGATGTTTAGTTGTAAAATAAGGTTCAAATATTTTATCTATAATGGAGCTATTAATTCCACCTCCACTATCTAAAATCTTTAATTCTAAACTATTGATATCAACTTTTTTAGTAGTAATAAAAATTAATCTATCATTTTCATCTTTTATTTCATTTTTTAATATATCTTTACTATTATTTAGTATATTGATAAGAGCCTCTGAAAGCTCATTTATATTTCCATCAATTTTAAGATCATCTTCTAAATCTAAAAATAGGTTGATATAGTTATTATGTAACGATGCTTCTATAAGACTTAAAGAGTTTTTTATTACATTTTTAATACTTATTTGAGTAATAAATTTTTCACCCTTTAAAAAGTTTCTAAAATTATCTATTGTAGTTGATAGATAGTTAGCTTGTTTAATAATATTTTCTTCACATTCATCAATATCTTCTTCTTTTAAGCCAGTTAAGTCTGATTTTAATTTAAGTCCACTAATACTTGTTGTTATAACACTTAAAGGTTGTCTCCATTGATGGGCAATATTTCCTATCATCTCACCCATTGATGCTAGTCTTGACTGTTGTTCCATAATTTTGATTGATGAAATATCTTTTAGAGATAAAAGAATTTTATCTTTATCTGGTAATAAAGATGCACTCATATTTACTGTAATCATTTTATTATCTTTAGTAAGACAGCTTTTTTCAATATTATTTGCATGCCCTGTTAGAATAGCTTGTTCCATTGCACCTTGATTTTTTGATATATCTTCTGGTGCTGTTAAATCATTACAACTTTTTGTAATAAGTTCATCCTCTGTATATCCAGTCATCTCCAAAAAGGCTTTATTAAATTTTAGAAAATTAGTTTTTAAATCAACTATAGTAATACTATCGTGACTAAAGTTAAAGATTGTTTCAAACTCTTCTTTTTGCGATTTTAATTTTTCTTGATACTCTTTTTGCAAGGATATATCTTCTATAACTGCAATAAAAAAGTCTGGTTCCTTATTAGTTTTCCGCACTAATGAAGCAGTTAAGTTGATCCATACAATTGATTTATCTTTTTTATAATATCTTTTATTCAAAGAATAATTTTCTATCTCTCCTGTAAGCAATTGATTAACATATTCTAAATCTCTATCTAAATCATCTGGATAGGTTATGTCTTGAAAAGTCAAATCTAATAATTCTTCTTTTGTGTAAGATAAAATATCACAAAGTTTTTGATTTACTTTTAACCAATCTCCATTTAAAGAAACATGTGCAATACCTACAGCAGCTTGTTCAAATGTATTTTCAAAAAGTTTAAGAGCATTAGTTAAAGTTTTGTTTTTTTCTTCTAGATTTCTATTTATAACCTTAATCTCTAATGTTTTTTCATCAATTATATGCTCAAGGTTATCATTAATATGTTCTAATTCATATTTTGCTCTTTTTAACTCCTCTTCATTTTCTTTAATTTTTGTTATATCATGAAAAGAGAGTATTGAACCTCTAATCTCATTTTTTTCACCTAAATAAGGTTTTATCGTTATTAATAAATCCATATTTTTGAATTTTTTTTCAAATTTAGTCTCTTCTCCACTTTTCATAACTTCTTTAATTTTTTTATTTAAAAATTTACTTTCAATAGGCATAGGGATGCTACTTAATTCATTACATATATTTTTTGAACTAATAGTAGAGATAGTTTCCATAAATGAGGTGTATTTTCTGATTTTTAAATCAGTATCTAAAATCATTACTCCATAACTTATACTATCAAAAGTGTTTTCTAAATCTTTATTAGAAATCCTTAATTCTTTTGATTTTCTTTCTAATTCTTGGTTAACAGTTGTAAGCTCTTCATTTGTACTTTGAAGCTCTTCATTAGAGGTTTCTAATTCCTCATTTGTACTTTGAAGCTCTTCATTACTAGATTGAAACTCCTCGTTAGTACTTTGAAGCTCTTCATTAGAGGTTTCTAACTCTTCAATAGTGGTTTGTAGTCTCTCTTTTGTTTCTATTAATTCTTGTTCTAATTCTTGTATATTTAATCTATTATATTTATCTACTAATTCTTTATTGTTTTCAATAACTATTTCATCTTTATTTTGTTTAAATACAATACAAATTCCCTCTGTAGCTATCTCATTTTCTCTTATTGGGATAATATCAATTCTTAGATTTAAGCCATCAAGTTTTATACCAAAACTAACAATCTCTTGTTCTCGTCTTGCTTTTAAAATGGCTGTTCTAATATCAACTCTTATTGAATCTTTTAAAAATGAAAATAATTCTTGAGTAAATCCACCTTTTGGAAACTTAATATAATCACTAAGTTCCCCTTTTGTATAGATTATATTATTTTCCCTATTTATGATGATATAAGTATCAAAATATTTATCTAAAATTGTTTGAGCTAAAGAGTTATGCAGATGAGTGTTAAAATCCTTTTTTTTAATAAATCTTTTTTTAACAGTAGATAAACCTGATACATACCTTTTGGGATAATAGGTCATATTGTCTAAAGTGGGTGGCGTAGAGGATTTATCTTTTTTAAAGATTTTCCATTTATTATCAATTGAAACAAAAAGATTGGTAATATTAGTAGTATTCTCACTTTTGCCTAAGAAAAGGATACCTTCTGTGTTTAATGCATTAAAGAAAATTGAGAAAATTCTTTTTTGTAATTCTGAGTTAAAATAGATTAATAGATTTCTACATGTAATTAGATCCATATTTAAAAAGGGAGGATCTTTAATCATATCATGTTTTGAAAATATAATAATATCTCTAATATCTTTTGAGATTTTATAAGTGTCATCTTTTTTTATAAAATACTCTTTTAGTAAATTTTGTTTGATATTTTTAACACTATTTATATCATAGCTTCCATCCCTTGCTACTTTAATTGCTTCAGATGATATATCAGTAGCAAAAATTTGAATTTTGTTAGAAAGATTGTTTCTTTTTAGTGCTTCATATAAAATAATAGCTACAGAGTAAGCCTCTTCTCCAGTTGCACAACCTGTAATCCAAACTCTAATTGGTTCATATTTATTTTTATTTTGAACTAGCTTTTCAATACTCTTTTCTAATTGAATAAAAGCTTCTTCATCCCTAAAAAATGAGGTAACAATTACTAATAACTCTTTTTGTAATAGCTTAACCTCTTTTTCTGAAATTTTTAAATAATCAATATAATCATCTAAGGATTTCTTTTTAGTAACAACCATTCTTCTTTTTATTCTTCTTTGAATTGTACTTATTTTATAATCACTAAAATCTGTATTAGTTTTATCAAGTAAAATATCAAAAATTTTATCTAACTGTTTACCATAATCCTCTTTGTATAATATAAGTGGATATTTTAATATTGTTTGAAGTTCAACCGCCATATTTTCAGGGGATAAAATCAAATCTACATGTTTTGTTTTAATTGCAGCGCTAGGCATCTCAGGATGTTTTGCTGTTGTTTCTTCTTGTGCTATTGTGATTCCACCTGCAAGTTTTATATCTTTTATACCCTCTGAACCATCATTTCCAGCTCCTGATAATATAATACCAATAGCTTTATCTTCTTTTTGTTTAGCTAAAGAAGTAAAAAATTTATTAATTGAAGGAACAGAATAATCTTTAGAGGAAGGTGTGATTAGTTTAAAACGATTGTTTTCTATTGTTAAGTTGTATTTAGGGGGACAGATATATATTCTATTAGCTTCTATTATCTCATCATCCATAGCCATTGATATAGGTATAGTTGAGCTTCTTGAAAGTATCTCTAATAGTTTTGTAGGTTGATGTTTATCTAAATGTTGTGTTATTACATATGTTATATTTTCAGATGGTTTTATCTTTTTTATAAAAGATTGTAATGGATCCAAACCACCAGCACTTGCTCCAATGCCAACTATAGTTAAAATTTCATTATCATTCATTTTGTATATATCCCCAAAATCTATCATTTAAAATATGAAATAGATATATTAAAATTAATAATAACATATAAAGACCTAAATTTATCATGAAATATAAACAGTAAAAACAATTTCACAAGAATTAAATAGCTTATCAAACACAAAGAGATTTAAAAGCAAATATATGTGAAAATAAAATTTAAAAAAGGATATATATAAAAGATAATTTTATAACCACATCTGATGGTACAAAAACACTTTATTCAAGTAAATACAATCAACACTTTCATGATATAAAAACAGGTGCTATAAATGAATCTTTGGTAAAACATATTATCCCTGCTTTTTCCTATCATAAAAAAGATCAATTAAATATTTTAGATATCTGTTTTGGAATAGGATATAACACCTTTACCACAATCTATTATCTAAAAAAAGAAAAATTGGATAAAAAGCTAAATATCTTTAGTCCTGAACTTGATTTAGAACTTATTGAGTCATTAAAAGATTTTGAGTATCCAAAAGAGTTTGATGGGATAAAAGATATTATAAATAAACTTCTTAAAGATAAAAAATATGAAGATGAACATATAAAAATTGAACTTTTTATAGGTGATGCAAGGGAATATATAAAAAAATTAGATGGTATTGATATAGTTTATCAAGATGCTTTTTCAAGTGAAGTAAACAGTGAACTTTGGAGTGTAGAATATTTTAAAGATATATATAAAGCCACAAATAAAGATTGTATCCTAACCACCTATTCCGTTGCCACAAAGGTAAGACTCTCTTTATATAAAGCTGGGTTTGAGATCTATGAGATAAATCCAATTGGAAAGAAAAAACAAACAATAGCCCTAAAAGCAAAAAAAGAGTTTGATGCAAAATATATTGATATGGAACTAAAACAACAAAGAAATAAAGAAGCAAAAGCTATATATGACTAATAACTCCACAAAAAACTATGTAAAATATTATGAGGGTAACCTTCCAATTATACTAAGTGCTCCCCATGGTGGAGATGAAAAACCCACTGATATAAAAACTAGAAAAAAAGGTATATTTGAAAAAGATGATTTTACCTTTGAACTAACAGAAGAGATTATAAAACAGTTTCAAAAGCAAGTAAATAAAACTCCTTATTGTGTTATAGCTACAATCTCTAGAGAAAAAGTAGATATTAATCGTAATATAACAGATGCCTTTTTTGATGAAAAAGCTAGTATTGCATATAATCAATTTCATTCACTAATAAAAAAAGCAAGGGTACAAGTAAGAAAAGAGTTTAAAAAAGGTTTATATTTTGATATACATGGACAATCCCACTCCCATGGGTTTATTGAGTTTGGATACTTACTTAATAATGATATTTTAAAACTAAAGAAAAAAAGACTAAAAAAATACAAAAATAGTTCAAGTATAAAAACCTTGTCAAACTTTTCATCAAAATCTTTTATTAAACAAGTAAAAGGGAAAAACTCTTTAGGTTCATTAATGTCAAAAAAAGGATTTAAATCAATCCCTTCAAAACATATACCATATACAAAAGATGAAAACTATTTTGAGGGAGCTTTTAATACTTTTAAATATGGCTCTTTGGATGGGGGAGTTATAAATGGTATTCAAGTGGAATTTCCATATAAAAACTGTCGAGATTCTAAAAAAAATAGAAAAAAATGCGCAAAAACTTTTGTAAAAGCAGTTATTAAATTCTCAAAAATCCATTTAGGTATAGATTTAAAATCAAACCTTTATAACTGCCGCACCCCTTCTTAAGTCACATCCCCCCTCTAAATCATCATTTACAGCTTGAACACCACCAAAAAATAGGTTCAAATCATCAAAATATTGTAGCTTATAATGTTTTTCTAACTCTTTTCTTATTTTTTCATCACAACTAGGCTCCATACAAACTGTACCTTTCTCATAATGAATTCTAGGAGAGTTAATACTTTCATGTAAGTTTTTACCATACTCCAAATTATTTATCATAGTAGAAACAATTGCTGAACGAATCCTATTACTTCCAGCACTTCCCAAAATCAATTTAGGTATTCCATCTTTTAAAACTGCCGTTGGAGCCATCATTGATGGAAGCCTAATCCCCTCATCCCAAGCAAACCAACCATGTGGGTTTAAGTCTTCTTCCCCCATCATATTATTTAACATTATTCCAGAACTTGGTATTACATGCCCTGAACCTTCCCCATTTGTTGTGGTGACTGATACTGCATTACCTAGTTCATCTATTACAGAAAGGTGGGTTGTATTTCCCCAAAGATTCAACCTACTGCTCATGGTTGTACAATAATTTTTAATAAGTCTCTCATTTGATAATATATTTTTCAAGTTTTCATCGTGTAAAAACTCATCAACCTTTTCTGTTCTAAAATCACTAGTTGTACTAAAAGCTTCAATAAGCCCTTTTACATACTCATAACTTCTAAAATCTTTTAAATCATACTCTTCTAAAAGCTTCATTGTAAAAGCTATTAAGATTCCTCCTCCACTTGGAGGTGGATTAGTTATTATTTCATAATCTTTATATCTAAAATCTATGGGTTCCCTTTTAATACATTTATAGTTTTTTAAATCCTCTTTTAAAATCAAGCCATCATTCTCTTTTGATATCTTTTCTATCTCATTTGCAACTTCACCTTCATAAAAAAGTCTACTGCCCTCTTTTGCAAAAGCTTCAAGAAAATCAGCATAATTTGGATTTTTAAACAGATGCTTATCATCTATTAGATTTTTTTCATCTTTTCCATATACATTCATAGAAGATTTTGTTGATGTAAAAATTGGTTCTAAAAGCTTTACAAAACTTGCTTGCATTTTAGAAAGATATATCCCTTTTCTTGCATATCTAACTGCTGGTTCTATTATCTTAGATAAAGGCAAAGTTCCTTTTTCTTTATGAACTTGATATATCCCTTCTACAAGTCCAGGAATGGCAACTGAACCCGAGCCTATATGAAACTCTTGAACAGCTGAACCAAAATCTACATATATTGGATAAAACTCTGGCTCATCTATTCTTTTTTTAGGTACCTCAACAAAGAAATCAAAAAGCTCTGCTTTTTTACCTTTTTCTAATCCTAAAAGGAACCCTCCACCTCCAAGAGATGTAAAAAGGGGTTCACATATTGGTGCAGCTAACATAACTGCTAATGCAGCATCATATGCATTTCCACCCTCCTTTAAAATATCAGCTCCTGCTTGTGCAGAGTTTTTATCTCCAGCTGCAACTACCCCTTTCATTTAAACACCCCTAACTCTTCTATTTTTTTTAAGTCTTTTGTTTCTTTATATAATTCAATCATTTGTTGAGAGATACTTTTATCTTCAACTATTTTTATCGCTTTGTCATAACTTTGTTTGTCATAAAAAGATATTTCCAAACCTTTTTTTATAATATCTTTTAACATCTTACGAATCTTTACAACTCCATTTTTAGTAATCATCTTACCATCCATTGAATATCTAGTAGCACTCCATAGGTTCTGTTTTAAGATTTGCATAGGCATTTTTATAAGCTCTTCATTTTGTGATAATTTACATATTAATTTAAATAAAGTAATGATTAACTCCAACCTATCAAAATCGTTTGATGCATCACAAACTCTAAACTCTAAAGTTTTTAATTCTGGTTGAATTCTAACATCCCACCATACATCTTTTGTAGAGTTAATAACTTCTGAATCTTCTAAAAGATTATATAGATTTTGCATCTGTTCAAAGGTATCAAAATATTCTGGTATTGATGCTTTAGGTAACCTCTCAAAGATTTTTGTTCTAAAAGAATGGATACCAGTATCTTCCCCATCATAATATATTGAGGAAGCACTTAAAGCTACAAATAAAGGGAGATAATAGATTGAATAGTTATAAGCTTTCAAAGCTTTTTCAAAGTCTTTAAAGCCTATATGTACGTGAGTTCCACAAATTGAAAAATTTTTTAATAAAGCTTTATGCTCATCATATATCTCTTTATATCTTTTGTTATCACTTATATTTATGTTAGTACATTTTTGTGCATAGGTACCATTTGTTTGTAAGAGTAGGTTTTTATTTTTTAAGATTCCATTTATATTGGAAATTATCTCTTTTAAGTAAAGGATTAATTGTTTTTCATCATAAAAAACAGGAGTATTTATCTCAAGCATAGAATCTAAAAACTCTTTTGTTATATTGTTTTTAAATTTTTTATCAATATTTGAAATTATATATTCATATTCATTTATAGGAAGTAGGTTTGTTTTATCTAAAACTCGTAGCTCTAACTCTACTCCAATACTGAAGTTATTGCCAGATTTAAATCTCTTAAATTCCATGGCTTATCCATTTTTATCTATAGTTATAAATTGTACACTTTTATAACTTACATTGTAAAAAAGAAAACCTTTGGATTTTATTCGTTTACTAATTTATCCAAAATATATTTTTCTAAATCTCTTTTTGCAACTTCATCTTTAATCGCTTCTAAATATATCTCTTCAATTTTTTTATTATATTCATCATAAGAGAAATATGGGAATCGAAGAATCCAAGATTTTTTTATCTGTTTATATGTAATCTCATCTCTCATTTTTGCTCGAAAAAAGTTAAAGCCCATAAAAATAATTGCTGTTATAATCATTGCACCTAAAATAGATATATGAGGATCAATATTTGCTAAAGGTTTATGTAATATAGCTGATAACGGGACTAATATTGCTAAAACAATAAGAATATACACTAAATATGCTCGGCCTAATTTAAGCCTAAACCCTAATTTTGCAGGATCTACATGCATACCTTCATTGTATTGTCTATTTGCTTCTAATAAATCTCTTAAAAGAATTGGTTGTTTTGATAAAATATAAATATAATCTAAAATTTTCTCTTTAAAACTTTTTTCTTTTGTCATGCTAATTCCTATTTTTTAATAAAGAACATTTTATCAAAATTATTAGTAAAATTAATTGAAAGTAGAAAATGTCATAAATGACACTTTCTATATATTGTAATAATTTGCTTTATGATGTGGTACTATAATAGCGCAAGTTGATTGCTCAGGATCTATTTGAAAAGTTTCACTTAAGGTTATTCCAAACTCTTCTGGTTTTAATAAATCAAAAATATCACGACTCAATTCTAACTCAGGACAAGCAGCGTATCCAGGAGAATATCTACAACCTACATATTGTTTCATCTGTACATCATATAATGTATGTCCCTCTTTTGGAACAATATCTAAATCAAGTCTTACTTGTTTGTGAATAACTTCTGCTAAAGCTTCAGCTAATTCCACACCTAAACCATGAACTTGATAATATTCTGAGAACTTACTTTCTTTATAAAGTTCTGCTTCATAAGGAGATAGTTTAAGTCCAGCACTTGCAAGTGAAAAAGCAACTACATCAAGTCTATCATTTGCAAAAAAATCAGCAATACATCTGTGCGGTTTTCTTTTTTGTCTAGGAAATTCAAACACTTTTATAGCTTTTTCTAAAGGTGGTACATCTTTAGCCTCTTCTAAAGAATGAAAAGCGTACTCTTCACTAAATATATACAATTTATTTTCCTTTGAAATACATGGAAAATATGCATAAATAGCTATTGGGTCAAAAAGTTCTTTTTCAATAAACTCTTCTTTTAACTTTTCATATAAAGGTTCAACAACCTCTTTTTCATGTTTTAAAAACTCTTTTGAATCTTGTTTTCCTCTTTTATATCCCCATCTTTGTCTAAATAAAACCCTATGATTTATCCATTTAAAGGATAATTCTTTATCTATCATACTAGAATTTTGAGTAACTCTACCCCATAATGGAGGGAAGGTGAACTCTGTTTGTTCAGGTAGTTCAACATCTTCTTCATTTACAATAATCTCTTCCTCTTCTTGTTTAGCTATTGCATCTTCATCTATTAAGTCTGCAGCAAGAGCCGTATTATCAACTTCTCCACCCTCAATTCTTTGCATTGATACTACACCATCAAAAGCATCTCTACAATAAAAAATTGGTCCATCATAAATTGGTCTACAATAATCATTTACAAACCCTTTGGTTAGAGCTGCTCCACCTAAAAGTACAGGAATATCTATTCCCTCTTTTTGAAGATTCTCAAGATTTTCTTTCATTACAGCTGTTGACTTAACAAGTAGTCCGCTCATACCTATCGCTTGTGCTTTATGCTCTTTAACAGCAATAATAAAATCATTTAAATCAGCTTTTATCCCAATATTTATAACTTTAAAACCATTATTTGAAAGGATTATATCAACAAGGTTTTTACCAACATCATGAACATCACCTTTAACTGTTCCTAAAACAAGAACTGTTTCAGTTGCTTTTTCCTCTTTTGGTAAATAAGGGTTAAGAGCATCTACTGTTGCTTTCATTGTCTCAGCACTCTGTAGTACAAATGGTAACTGCATTTGCCCACTACCAAATAGTTCCCCAATCACTTTCATACCATCAATAAGCCATTCATTTACAATAATTTCAGGATTGACATTATGTCTTAATTCCTCAACAAGAGGTAACATCCTATCTTTATCCCCATCTAATAAAAGTTTTTTAACCTTATCTATAGGTTCAAGCTTTTGATACTCCTCATCACTTTGTTCTTGAACATCTCCAACATTTGCAAAGTGTTCAATAAATTTAAATAGAGGATCACCATTTTCTTGATTATTAAAAATTAGATCATCACAAGCTTTTTTATCCTCTTCAGATATTTTATTAAGAGGTAAAATATGTTTAACATTTACAATTGCAGATGTTAATCCTGCTTTTACACAATGGTCAAGATAGATAGAGTTTAGATAGACTCTGGCATTTATTGAAAGTCCAAATGAGATATTTGATAAACCTAAAGTTGTTCCCACTTCAGGATGTCTTATTTGAAATTCTCTAATCGCTTCAAGGGTTTCAATTCCTGCTGTTCTATACTCTTCATCCCCTGAACCTATTGTAAAAGTTAACATATCAAAAACTAAGTCATCACCTTTGAAACCATGTCTATTTATACATAAATCATAAATTCGCTCTGCAATTTCAAGTTTACGCTCTTTTGTTTTAGCCATACCAATTTCATCAATAACTAAACATACAAGTGCCGCACCAAATTTTTTTGCTAATTTACATATTTCATCAAACTTTTCTTCCCCATCTTCAAGGTTTACTGAGTTGATTATAGGTCTTCCACCAATTTGTTTCAAAGCTGCTTCAAGGGCAGGTATTTGAGTTGAGTCAGGCATAAGAGGGAGTGAAACTTTTTGAGAATATAAAGATACAACTTTATCCATATCTTCTCTTTCATCACGTCCTGCAAAACCTACAGATACATCGACTACATGAGCCCCAGCTCTTACTTGTTGCTGACCTACAGATAAAGTTCCTTCATAATCATTTGCTTTAAGAAGTTCTCTAAAAGCTTTTGAACCTGTTGCATTAGAACGTTCTCCAATTAGAAGTGGTGCAGGATCTTGTTTTAAAGGAACAACATTAAAAAGTGATGCTAAAGAAGCTTTTAAAAACCCGCAAGGCTTTTTAGGAACTATTCCTTTTACACCACTTGCTAAAGCTTCAATATGTTCAGGAGTCGTACCACAACATCCACCTAAAAATGAAACTCCATTTATATCTAAGAATTCTTTTTGAAGCTTGGTGAACTCTTCTGGTCCCATTGGATAATATGTTTGTCCACCTCTATTTTGAGGAAGTCCTGCATTTGCATGAACAGAAATTGGGAACCTGCAAACTTCACTTAAAGCTTTTACGTGTTTATGAACTTGTTTTGGTCCTGTTCCACAATTAAATCCAAGAGATAAGATATTAAAAGGTTCCATTATAGCTGCAATAGTCATTGCATCAGTTCCAATAAGCATTGTTCCTGACATCTCTATGGTTACAGATACCATAATTGGGATCTCTGGAGCAACCTCTTTTAAAGCATGAAGGGCAGCTTTTATTTGTAGAGGATCTTGGCATGTTTCTAAAAGGAAAATATCAGTACCCCCATCAACTAAACCCTTTGCCATAATCTTATATCCTTCAAACATCTCATCATATGTGATATGTCCAAGGCTAGGAAGTTTTGTTCCAGGTCCAATAGAACCAAATACAAATTTTGGATTATCTTCTGTACTATATTTTTCACAAGATTTTTTTGCAATTTGAGCGCCAAGTCTTGATAATTCATAAGAAGTTTCAGGGATTCCATATTCATCTAAAACCCAAGGCATTGAACCAAAAGTGTTGGCTGTAAGTAGATTTGCTCCCGCTTTTGCATAGTTATCGTGTATTGTTTCTAAAATATGAGGTGCTGTTAAATTTAAAAGTTCATTGCAACCTTCTAAATCATTCCCTTCATATTGCCACTCTTCTTGTTTAATCTCTGCAAGTTGGAGTTGAGTCCCCATTGCACCATCTATTATTAATACTTTTTTTTCTATTATTTTTTTTATTTTTTCAATCATTATTTTGTTTATTAATTCCTATAAAAAAGTAAAGTTTATCTCTAAATTAAGTAAATAGTATATAAAAAAATCGTTTAAACACTTGTGAATTACCTATGCTAATTTTTTTGTAAAATTACTCTGATTACACTTGCTTCGCCAATATGGCCTTTCCCTTCATCTAGATTTGTTAAAATCTCTTCAACTTTTATCTTTTCACACCTATTAAAATTATCTAAAAAATCATCTACTGTATAAAGTAAGTCTATATCTTTAGGTCCACCACTACTATAATTTAATTGTTTAGTTGAAAAAAACTCTCCAATAAATACTCCATCTCTTTCTAAACTATTTTCAATTTTTTCAAATAAAGGTTTTCTATCATCTTTATGCATATGTAGATACGAAGCTACAATAGAGCCATATTTTTTACTTGGATTCCATTTATTTAAATCAATACATTTTGTTTTTACATGTACACTTTCATATTTTGCAAACTCTTCAAGTTTTTTAAGTCCTATGTCTGAAGCATCAAGAGCTGTTATATCAAAACCTTTTTTTGCAAAATAGATTGCGTTTCTTCCTTCCCCTTCACCTAAACATAAAAAACTTTTTTTTCTATCAAAATAGTTAGAACAAGACTCTATAAAAGCATTTGGTCTTTTACCATAAAGATACCCTTCTCTAGAAAACTTTTCATTCCAAAAATGTTGTTGACTCATAATTCTCTCTTATAATTTTTTTTGAATTTTAGCAAAAAAACATTAGATTTTTTTTGCATATATAGTTATAATAATTATCAAACTTTATTTTAATATTTCTTTAGATAACATATTATCTAAAATTTTAAATAGGATATTTAATATGACTGAAGCAAAATACATCTGGATGGATGGAAAATTTGTTGATTGGAAAGACGCAAAAGTTCATGTATTAAGTCACACTTTACACTATGGTAATGGTGCGATTGAAGGAACAAAAGCATATAAAACACATGATGGTAGATGTGCAATTTTTAAACTAAACGAACATACAAAAAGATTAATTAATTCAGCAAAAATGACACTAATTGACGTGCCATTTAGTGTTGATGAATTAAATGAAGCACAAATTGAACTACTACAAAAGAATGAATTATTTGAAGGTGCTTATATTAGACCTCTAGTGTATCTTGGTTATGGTGTTATGGGACTTTACCATAAAGATGCACCTGCACAAGTTTCTATTTCTGCGTGGGAATGGGGAGCTTATTTAGGTGAGGAAGGAATGAAAAAAGGTGTTAGAGTAAAAATATCATCTATGACAAGAACTCCAAATACTTCAGGTATGGGAAAAGCAAAAGCAGTTGCAAACTACCTAAACTCTCAAATGGCTAAGTTTGAAGCAGTTGAAGCTGGATATGATGAAGCTTTATTAAGAGATGACCAAGGTTATATTGCTGAAGCTTCTGGTGCTTGCTTCTTTATAGTAAGAGATGGTAAGATTATAACTCCACCAAATGATAACTCTTTAGAATCAATTACTCAAGCAACTGTAATTGATATTGCTGAAGATTTAGGTTATGAGGTGATTAGAAGAAGAATAACAAGAGAAGAGATTTATGTAGCTGATGAAGCCTTCTTTACCGGTACTGCTGTAGAAGTAACTCCTATTAGAGAAGTTGATTGCAGAGTAATTGGTGAAGGAGAAAGAGGACCAATTACAGAAGCTCTTCAAAAAGCGTATTTCGATGTAGTTCAAGGGAAGAACGAAAAGTACGAAAAATACTTAACATATATAAACTAAAAGGGAATATTTATGCCAATTGATAACGACTATTTTAAAAATAGACAGCAGCAGAATAAAGGTGGAGGTAACAACTCTAACAATGGAGGTGGTGGAAACTATCAACCACCATTTGAGCCACCTGAATTTTTCAAAAATTTTGGAAAAAAAGCGGGAATCATTTATGCAATTATTATTGTGATTGCAATACTTTTTCTTACAAAACCATTTATGACTATAGAATCTGGTAATGTAGGGATTAAACAAACTTTAGGAAAGTATGAAGAGATTCCTCTAAGACCTGGTTTTCACTTTATAATTCCTGGATACCAAAAAGTAACAGTAGTTGATACAAAAGTTAGACTTATGAATTATGCTTCTGTTGAAACAAGTACAGGGTTTGATCAAAGTATTAGAAGTAATCCAGCGATTAATATTCTTGATGCAAGAGGTTTACCAGTTTCAATTGAACTTACAGTTCAATATAGACTAACAGCAAGTGGTGCTCCACTTACAATTGCTACTTGGGGACCAGGATGGGAAGATAAAATTGTAAATCCAGTTGTAAGAAACATAGTAAGAAATGTTGTTGGTGGATTTAATGCAGAAGAGTTACCAACAAGAAGAAATGAAATTGCTACTATGATTGAAAATGGAATTAGAACTCAAATAGAATCTTTAGAAGGGAAACCTGTATCAGTTGAATCAGTTCAATTAAGAGAGATTGTTTTACCTCCAAAAATCAAAGACCAAATTGAAAGAGTTCAAATAGCAAACCAAGAAGCTCAAAGAGTTAGATATGAAGTTGAAAGAGCAAAACAAGAAGCAGAGAAAAAAGCTGCCTTAGCAAAAGGGGAAGCTGATAAAAATAGAATTGAAGCACAAGGTAGAGCAGATGCTGTTACTATTGAAGCTAAAGCACAAGCTGCTGCAAATAAAGAGATTGCAAAATCTTTAACTGGTGAATTATTGCAAATGCAACAAATTCAAGTTCAAGGTAAGTTTAACGATGCACTTAGAGAAAATAAAGATGCAAAAATATTCTTAACTCCTGGTGGATCTACTCCAAATATTTGGGTTGATACAAAAAATAAAACAAGAGACACAGCAATAAATCAATAAGAGTTTTTACTCTTATTGAGAGGTCTCAATATGTTTAAAATCTTAATTTTATCACTTTTATTTATTTATGTTTTCTCATCTGATAAAATCGATTTAAAAGATAAAAACTTAGATATACAAGTTATTAATCCAAAAAATCTACCAATTAAAACAAAAAAAGATTATGAAGATAAAGATAAATTAAAAGAAGCACCTCTTCCCTTTGATTCTGAAGAAAAAAAACCTAAAAACAATAATTTAGAAATTGACGGAAATGTTAAGGTAGATAAAGAAAATAAAAAAGTTGATGGTGTTAATATAAATTTAGGAACAAAATTTTAAGGTACAAAATGGAAAATATAGAACTAATTGATTGGGAAAAGATGGAAGGTTTAATTCCTGTAATAACACAAGACTTTGAGACAAATGAAGTTTTAATGCTTGCATACATGAATAAAGAGGCTTTACAACTAACTCTTGACACAAAATTTGCTCACTATTTTAGCAGAAGTAAACAAAGAATCTGGAAAAAAGGTGAGAGTTCAAACCATACTCAAGAGATAAAAAATATCCTGATAGATTGTGATAATGATACAATTTTGTTAAAAGTAAAACAAAATGGAGTTGCTTGTCATACAGGAAGAAAATCTTGTTTTTTTACAAATTTAGAAACAAAAGAAGAGATATCAAAAGTTGAAGTTGATACAACAAGTGCTTATGGAGTTATAGATACATTATATCATGTAATTCAAGATAGAAAAAATGATGATCCTAAAAAATCATACACTTCAAAATTATTAAATGGAAAAGAAAACTCTATGCTTAAAAAAATAGTTGAAGAAGCTGGTGAATTTACTTTTGCAATAAAAGACAATGATACCCAAGAGGCGATCTATGAAGCTGCTGATATCACTTACCATGTTTTAGTTGCCCTTGCTTCTAAAAATATAAGTCCAGATAGAGTTAAACAAGAATTAGCTAGAAGATTTGGTATGTCGGGGATAGAGGAAAAAAATTCAAGAATTGAAGAATAAAAAGTATAGCAAAAGCTATACTTTTTATTATTGAACTTTATTTCGTCTTTCTCTTCTTGCTCTTTTCTTCTCTATTTTTTTTGCTGTACCATTTAATGTTTTTACAGTTAATGCTGTAGATATAACCATAGCTATTGGAATTAAAAGTGGCATAGTATTCCTTTTTGATATTAATTATTAAAATTATACTATAAGAAGTATTAATTAAAACTGATAATAAATATCATTTGCAATAACTATTCCATATTAGTTCAATTTTTATTTTATTTATTGTCGCATTCATGGCAGATACCATATATAGTCATAATATGATCTTTTAAGACAAAGCCATTTTTTTCTGCTATTTTTATTTGATTTAACTCAATCATTTCATCAGAAAATTCAATTATTTTTCCACATTTTATACATACCATATGATCATGATGTTCATGTTCAATCTTGAATTCAAATCTTCTTACCCCATCTCCAATATCTAAAGATTTGATTAGATCCATTTCTTCAAAAAAATTAAGAGTTCTATATACTGTTGCTATCCCAATATCAAGATTAAATTCTTTATGAATTTTTTGTGCTATTTCTTCTGCACTTAGGTGTTCATTACTGTAATAAATTATTTTTAAAATATAGTCTTTTTGTATAGTATTTTTATATCCTAACTTACTAATATGTTCTTTAAAATTTTTAATAAATATATCAAATTCTTTTGTCTCAGTATTTCCTATATAGGTCATTAGTTAGTCCCTACATAGCCAATAACAATAGCTAACACTAATGTAGCCAAATAAACTTTTGGAAGATTTTTATTTATCTTCATATTAGTTTTATAAAACATTGATGATTTAAAACTATTTTTTTCATGTTTTAACAGCATAATCTATTCCTTAATAATGAATATCAAAATTATACTCATCTTAAACTTAATTAATATTTAATGATAATTATTATCATACTTAGTAAACAGATTAGTACGATTAATTTTAGTAATTTGATTTTAAAGGATTAAAAAAGAGAAATGATTTTAAAAAAGGATAAAAAGAGAGAGACTCTCTTTTTATTTAGTTACCACAACCACAACTTCCACCAGAGTGTGAAGATTGTTGTGATGATGCACCAGCAGTAGAACAAGCTGATACACCAGGAGGTGTAGTTGGTTGAATCTCTGCATTTGAAGCAGTTGAACTAACCTCATCAATATATGCTAAAAGTTTAGCTGTTGTACTCATATATCTTTTTGCAGATTCTGATTCAGGGTTACAGTACACAATTGGCTTACCAGAATCTCCACCCTCTCTAATTGCAGGTTCAATTGGAAGATTCCCTAAAACTTGCGTATTATATTGTTCAGCTAAAGGTTCACAAGTTCCCATTCCAAAAATATCAGATTCGCTATTACATTCAGGACAAATAAATCCACTCATATTTTCAATGATGCCTGCGATTGGGATATGAAGTTTTTTAAACATATCTAAAGATCTTCTTGAATCATCTAAAGCTACATGTTGAGGAGTTGTTACATTTACACCACATGTTACAGGAACACTTTGAGCGATTGTTAATTGTGCATCACCAGTTCCAGGAGGCATATCAATAAATAAAATATCTAACTCTTCCCATAGAATATCTCTTAGAAGTTGTTGTACAGCTTTCATAATCATCGCACCTCTCCAGATTAGTGCATGACCTTCATCCATTAATGAACCCATTGACATTACATCAACGCCATATGCATTAAATGGCTTAGCTTTGTTTCCTACGATTTCTACTTCTTTTCCTGATATTCCCATCATTCTAGGGATATTTGGTCCATAAATATCAGCATCTAAGATACCAACTTTTTTTCCTTGCATCGCTGCAGCAACTGCTAAGTTAACAGTTGTAGTAGATTTTCCAACTCCACCTTTTCCTGAACTTACCATTACAAAGTTTTTAATTTGTGGAGCTATATTTTGCCCGCTCGTACTATTACTTTGTTGTTTTGGAGCTTCAGGTTTTGTAATTCTAATCTCTACATTTGATACTGTGTCAGTTAATACAGCAGAAATATCCTTTTTTAATTGCTCTTCTACTTCTGGTGCACTTGATGTAATATCTAAAACAATAATACAATTATTGTCTTCGACTTGTACATCTTTTACAAATCCAAAGTCCATAATTGATTTTTGGAACCCTGGATATAAAACTTTCGTTAATTTATCATTTATATCAGCTATAGTTGCCATATATTTTCCTTATATTCTTTAATATTTTCGTATTATAAATTAAATAGGATAATTTTTGTCTTAATTACCACTAAAATAAAAAGTTTCTCAAGGAAACTCCTTAAGAAACTTTGGCTTAAACAGCTTGTGCTATTTCATCTCCATGTTTATCAACAATTTTTTGTGTAATTTTATATGAGCAAAATTTTGGTCCACACATTGAACAAAACTCTGCTTCTTTAAATACATCTTGAGGAAGAGTCTCATCATGATACTCTTTTGCTCTTTCAGGGTCTAAACAAAGTTCAAATTGTTTATTCCAATCAAATGCATACCTTGCATCACTCATCTCATCATCAATATCTCTTGCATCTTTTCTTCCTCTTGCAATATCTGCAGAGTGAGCAGCAATTTTATATGCAATAATACCTTCTCTTACATCATTTGCATTTGGTAAACCTAAATGCTCTTTTGGTGTAACATAGCATAACATTGAAGCTCCATGCCATCCACCAACTGCTGCACCAATTGCAGAAGAGATATGATCATATCCAGCAGCAATATCTGTTGTAAGTGGTCCTAAAATATAAAATGGTGCTTCATGACAATATTCACGTTCTAATTTCATATTTCTTTCAATTTGATTTAAAGGAACATGTCCTGGCCCTTCAATCATAACTTGTACATCTTTTTCCCATGCTCTTAGTGTTAATTCACCTAAAACTTTTAATTCTGATAATTGAGCTTCATCTGATGCATCCGCTAAACATCCAGGTCTTAAAGAATCCCCTAAAGATAAAGATACATCATATTTTCTACAAATCTCTAAGATATCATCATAAGCATCATAAAATGGATTTTCTTTATGATAATGCATCATCCACGCAGCCATTAAAGAACCACCTCTTGATACAATACCCATTTTTCTTTTCGCAATATGTGGCATAAATTGTAAAAGGAAACCTGCATGAATTGTAAAATATGAAACACCTTGTTGAGCTTGTTTTTCTAAAACAGCTAACATACTCTCAATTGTTAAATCTTCAATTTTATCATTACAATCATGTAAAATTTGATACATTGGTACTGTTCCAATCGGAACAGTTGAGTGTTCAATTACTGCACTTCTAATTGCATCCAAATCTCCCCCTGTACTTAAATCCATGATTGTGTCAGCACCATATTTCAATGATACATCAACTTTTTCAATCTCACCTTGAATATCTGATGCCAAAGCAGATGAACCTATGTTTGCATTGATTTTACAAGAACTTGCCATACCAATAGCCATTGGATTTAAATGTTTATGATTAACATTAGCTGGGATTATTAATCTTCCTCTTGCAATTTCACTTCTTACTAATTCAGGATCAAGTTTCTCAACTTGGGCTACATACTCCATATCAGGCGTAATAATCCCTTTCTTAGCATAATACATTTGTGTTCTTACTTCATCATTTTTATGATTGTTTAGCCAATCTCTCATATAATATCCCTAATAAAAATTTTCTCTGATTATATCAAATTTAGTTTATATAAACTTAATTCTTCGTATTAATTTAATTTTATAATTCATATAAGTTTCGATTCTATATAATGGTTACCAAGATTTGTTTGGAGAAGTATGTATACATTAAGTAAATTAGAATCAATTTATAAGAAATCTAAAAATGATTTGAAAGACCTATTAAAAAATGATTCCTTAAATGAAGAAAATTTAAATAAACTTATCATAGAACTAAATATTGATAAAAACTTTTGCGTATATGATGGTAGTTATAATTTAAGCTCAATAAAAAAACTTTTTAAATTGTATGAAAAATTAATGAAAGAATCATTTTCAAAAAATAAAAAAGTATTTCATATACAATTTACTTTATATCTTCATCTTATAAAACTTTTTTCTCTTTTTTGTAGAAAACTTTATACACACAATAAAAATAGAAAGCAAGTTAAACAAATTTTTCAAATTATGCAAGAGTCAAAAAATATGCTTAAACTTTCTATTCCGCTTGATGAAGAGATAATAAATATTATAAACAATATAATAGGTCAACACCTATATGAATTTACACATTCTGATTATATAGATATAAATAAAAAAGATATTGATTATATTTTTGATTACTATATTTATTCATCTGAAAGAATAGTGGATGGGTATGAACTCTCTTTATCAACCAACTTTGGAAACAATTCAAAAATGGATGCAATACTAGAAGAACTTAAAGTAAAAAACAATCTAAGCTTTTTATTACTATCTATGATATATAAAATAAATTTTTATTTTCCTAATATTGATATTAATAAAAACAGCAATTATCAAAAGATTTTTCAATATATAGTTGAGTTGTCATTTTTTAATGTTAATATAGATATAAAAGAGTTTAAAAACTTTTTATTAGATGAATTTATCGTCAGTTCCAAAAAACTTATCAAGAATAATAAAAAGTATTATTATGATGAAAAAATATCAATATTAACTCTAAATACAGATGAGTATAAAGAATTAATTGATATTATATCAAAATTAAAGTAGTTAGATTTATATAGGACAAGAAATGAAGAAACTTATTATCGAGAAGATTGATTCATTACCACCTTTACCAAAGAGTGTAATAGAACTAGAAGAATTTAGAAAAATGTCTAATCAAGAACCATTAGACTTACTAAAAATAATCGAGAAAGATCCTCTAATTATTACAACAGTCTTAAGAGTTGCTAACTCTGCAATGTTTGGTTTTGTTAGTGAAGTAGAAACTCCAAGCCGTGCAATATCACTTTTAGGTGTAAACTTTACAATTTCTATTGCATTAGGAACAGTTATTCAAAGTTTAGTAAATACAAATTTAGATGCTTACAATGTTTCTACTGACGACTTTATGTTTTCTTCAAATTTAGCTTCATCACTTGTCAATACTTGGGTATCAAAAATTAGTTTTGATTTAAAAGAGGAATTGATTCTTCCTGCATTTTTACAAGAGGTTGGAAAATTTGTAATCTCTGAAGTAATTATAGAAAGTGACAAAAAAGAAGACTTTTTAAGCAAACTTGAAATTAGTAAAAATATCTCTAGTGTTGAAAAAGAGTTTTTAGGATACTCTTGTGCAAGAATCACTGCAAATATCTTCAAACACTGGAATTTAAGTCATAATCTTATATTTACAATTGGTTTTGTAGAGGATTTAGAACATTGTCCTAAAGATTATGTTGAAAAAGTAAAAATTTTAGAAATAATTAAAATTTTATGCGATATTAGAAATCCACTTTCTGACCAAAATGTACAAAGGGCACTAAACAAAGCTAATGAATATGGTTTAGACACAGAACCTCTTTTACAATCAATAGATTCTATTAAATTTAAATTAGAAAATGATCTTTAAGCTTTCATAAGTTACATTAAAGTATAATATGTAACTTTTTTACTCAAAGGGGCTTAGTGTCAGGTATTACATTAGTAGTTTTATGTGCAGGAAACTCTTCGCGATTCGAACTTACTGCTAAAAAACAATGGCTTAGAATTGATAATTCTCCTCTGTGGCTATTTGTTACAAATAGACTTAAAGAGTTCTATGATTTTGAAAAAATAATAATTGCTTCTCACAAAAATGAACTAAATTACATGAAAAACTTCTCAGATGAATTTATATTTGTTGAAGGTGGAGAAACAAGACAAAAATCTATGCAAAATGCTTTAGCTCAGGTTAGTAGCGATTATGTAATGTTTACTGATGTTGCTAGAGCAGGTATTCCAAAAAAAGTTATTGAAAACTTAATCTCTTCAAAAGATGATGCTACTTGTATAGTTCCAGTTTTAAATGTCAATGATACAGTTGTATTTAAAAATGAAACTATTAACCGAGATGAAGTAAAACTTATACAAACTCCTCAACTTTCTAAAGTTGAAGTTTTAAAACAAGCACTTAATACAAATAAAGAGTTTACAGATGACAGTTCAGCTATAAAAGATATTGGAGGAACTGTTAAATATGTACAAGGAAGTATTGAAAGTAAAAAAATCACTTTTGAAGAGGATATAGATACAATCTCATCTTTATCTGCACCCTCTAAAAACTTCTTTACAGGTACAGGTTTTGATATTCATCCATTTGAAGATAATAAAAAAATGTTCTTAGGTGGAATAGAGATTGATGTTCCCTATGGATTTAAAGCTCATAGTGATGGAGATGTATTGATACATTCTTTAATTGACGCACTTTTAGGCGCTGCTGGGGCAGGAGATATTGGAGAATTTTTTCCAGATACAAGTGAAGAGTTTAAAGATATTGATTCAAAAGTTTTACTAAAAAATATTGTTACATTTATTTATAATGTTGGGTATGAGATTGTAAATGTTGACTTAACAATAATTGCACAAAAACCAAAAATCAACCCTTATAAACAGACGATTAAAAATACAATTGCAAAATATTTGAATATAGAAAAGCAATTTGTAAATATAAAAGCAACTACAGCTGAAAAGCTTGGCTTTATAGGAAGAAGTGAAGGTGTGGCAGTTCAAAGTATTGCAACACTTAAATATTATGATTGGAAAAGAAAATGAACATACTAATAATAGAAAGTGAAATTTATTTAGCTCAAAAAGTTGTTTCAAGACTTCTTGATGATGGACATAACTGTGATTTTGTAGAATCACCAAATATTGATAATCTTACAAAAGATTATGATATTATTCTTTTATCTACATCTCTTCCTGCATCATTATGTAAAACAATAATAAGAAGATACAATGATTCTATTATCTTACTTTTAGTATCTTATATTTCAGATGAGACAGTTACAGACCCTATTAAAGAGGGTGCAAAAGATTATATTATGAAACCTTTTATAATGGATGAACTTGTTAGAAAGATTTACCATTATAGAGAATGTAAATCTCTAAGAAAAGAGTTACAAACATTAAGAGAATATCTTGATTTCCAATTTAATAGTGTAGATACTGCAGGTTCAGTATTACCAACAACTTTCCCACTTCTAATAGAAACAAATTCCCAAATATCAGCTGATAAATTGGCATTTGAATTATCTAGAAAACTAGATTTACAAATGAAATTTATCTCTTTGAGTAGTGATAACTGGCAAAAACAGGTTAATGAGAGATTTAATGGAATACTTTATCTTACAGATTTTCATGCTCTTAAAAAAAGTTCAAAAGAGAGTATTATTAGAATAATTGAAGAAAAAAAAGCTATCTTAGTATCTCTAGAAAATGAAGAGGATTTTCCTTATACTAAAGTTAATTTTCACAAAGATGATGAGTTTATGCTATCAAATAGTATTATGACAATAAATGATTATGTAAAAATGATGGTTTTATCTTATCAATCAAAATATCCTGATACTGAATTAAGTAAAAAACTTGGTATCTCTAGAAAATCTCTTTGGGAAAAAAGAAAAAAACTTGGAATTGAAAAGAAGAAATAGATGAGAAAACTTTTTTTAACACTTTTTTATAGTGGATTAAGTCCAAAAGCACCTGGAACAGTTGGTTCATTTGTTGCTTTAATTTTAGGTTTATTACTAATTCAATATATTCATGAGACTACACTTTTTTTACTTGCTTTTCTAATCACAGCAATTGCAATTAAAGAGATAGATAAGTATGAAAAAGAAGTAGGTGAACACGACAGCAAAGAGATTGTTATTGATGAACTAGCTGGAATGTGGATTGCTCTTTCAATTTGTGGAATAAATGAAGAAAACTTTTATATTATGGGTGCTTTAGCATTTATTTTCTTTAGGGTATTTGATATCTGGAAACCTTCAATTATTGGGAAAATTGATAAAACTGTAAAAGGTGGTTGGGGAGTAATGGGAGACGATATTATCGCCGGTATTGCTGGTGGTATCTCTGCAACTGCTGTTTATACCTTACTAGATAAATTTCTTTTTTAAAATATTCTTGTAACTTCTAAGTAATCTACTTATTATATTATCTGTAAATTTTAAAAAGGATTTACAGATGAATAAACAAATACCTTTTATAGCTTCCTTATCAATAGCTGCCATATTAGGCGGTTGTACAAGCTCTAAACTAAATATAGATGAAGTATCTTCAAAAATCTTAACTAAAGGTTCACAACTTCCATATAATGTTTTAAGAGATGATTTAATTGATGCAAAAACTGGAAAAAATTTTGAGATAAGAAATGGTGGATTTGGTTCAGATATGGTTGGACATCCTACAAAAAGCAACCAATTCTATGCTTTAACAGATAGAGGACCAAATGCAACATTTAAAGGAAAATTTGGAAAAGGTAAAAAATTTCCTACTCCTAATTATACGCCAAGAATTGGTCTTTTTGAACTTCAAAAAAATGGTTCAGTTATACTTATAAAACAAATCTTACTTAAAAGACCAGATGGCTCACTTATAACTGGATTACCTAATACATCCGCATTTGGTGGTACAGGAGAAACTCCATATGATGCAAATGGAGAAGTTATTAGATTAGATATGCAAAGAGCTTATAACAAAGTAACAAATCCTATTAGGCTTGATGACTTTGGTTTAGATGGTGAAGGTTTAGTAGCTTTAGAAGATGGAACTTTTTGGATAAGTGATGAGTATGGTCCACATATTGTACATTTTGATCAAAATGGAAAAGAGCTTGAAAGAATAAATGCTTTTACTAAAGATAAAAGAGTTAAATATAATCTTCCTCAAGAATTTGAAAATAGAAGAGCAAACAGAGGTATGGAAGGGTTAACAATAACTCCTGATGAATCTACTCTCGTTGGAATTATGCAATCTACAATGTATAACCCATCAAAAAAAGTTAAAGATTTAGATTTAACAAGAATTGTTACAATTAATCCAAGTACAGGTAAAACTGCCCAATATCTTTATAAACAAGATAAAAATCAAAACTCTAACTCAGGTATTGCCTCAATTGGTGATAATAAATACTACGTTATAGAAAGAGATGGTTCTTTTGCACAAGGTGGACCTAAAAAAGCTAATCCTAAAGCTCAAAAATATATTTATGAGATTGATCTTTCATCTGCAACTAACTTAGAAGATATTAAATCATCAGGTGTATTTAAACAAGATGAAAAACTAGGCTTATTAATCAATGGAAAAACACTTGAAGAGTTTGTAAAAGATAATGGTTGGGATAAACTTGCTATATTAGGTATTAAACCAGCTTCAAAGAAACTTGTATTAGATATGGTTAAAGCTGTTAACTATCCTCATGATAAAATGGAGGGTATGTGGATTATAGATAAAAACTATATTGGTATTTTAAATGATGATGACTTTGCTACTTGGTCAACAAAAGGTAACTTACACTCTAAAATGCTAGGCAATGGTAAAGTTGATTCAAATACTCTTTATATCCAAAAAATAAAATAGAATTTTAATATTAGTGAACAATTATTTTTTATTGTTCACTAAAAATACACCACCAAAAATCAATATTGTTCCTAAACAATCAATTAAATCTATATCTTCACCTATAAAAAAATACCCTATTATCAAAGCAACAACTGGAGGTAAATATGTTGCAGATGATGCCGCAATTGCACCTAAGTTTTCTATTAAATAGTAATACAAAATAAAAGCTAAACCTGTACCTAATAAACCTAAACCTATAACAGAACCTAAAAATACATGAATATCATTTGTAATACTTGTTAGACCATTTAAATCTGTTATAAATAACAAAGTAATTAATGCAAAACCTAATTGATATGTTGTTAGTGCTGCAAAATGAATTTTTAAAGGTGATAAAAACCTTTTTGCATATACAAATGAGGAACCAACTATTAACGAACCTAAGATAATATCAACTATACCTTCAAGATTTGATTCAAACAAATTTGTATCAAAAGGTTTTGAGATAAATATCACCCCTAACATTCCAATAAAAATTCCTATAATTCGTCTATCTAGTTTTTCCTCTTTTAAGAATATTATTCCCAATAGAAATGCAAATAAGGGAATTGAGCCACTTAAAGCACCTGTAACCCCAGATAATAATAAAGATGTTGCTTTTACAAAGAAAAAATAATAAACTGTTGTGCCCAATAAAGACATCATAAAAAAATGAAAGCTATATTTAAAATGCTCGATTTTTATAACTTTTTTATATAGTGCATATATTAATACAGGTATAAAACCAAATAAAACTCTTACTAATACAACTTGTAAAGGGGTAATGAAATCACTTGCCCATTTCATATATATAAAATTACTACCCCAAACTATGCCTAATAATAAAAAAATTGTTATTGCAGATTTGCTTTGCATAATTTGCCTTTTGCTTATCAGTTAAAAAATATAAGATAAAAAGAAGTAAGAAGGGTAAACCCCTTCTTATAAGAATTATTTTACGATTTTTGCGAATTCATCAAAAATATATTTTGATTCGTGTGGGCCAGGACTAGCCTCAGGGTGATGTTGTACTGAGAATATTGGTTTATTCTTATATTTTACACCCTCAATAGTATTATCAAAAAGATTCATATGTGTTACATCTGCAATATCAGTGATATTATCTGGAACATTGTAGTTATGGTTTTGAGCTGTAATCTCCACAACTTTTGTCTCAGAATTTGCTACTGGATGGTTTCCACCATGTTGACCAAATTTTAATTTATATGTATCAAATCCATGTGCAATAGATAACATTTGATGTCCTAAACAAATTGCAAACATTGGGATATCTTTGTCTATTAATTTTTGGATTTGTGCTTTCTCTTCTGTTAAAGTTAATGGATCACCAGGTCCATTTGATAAGAATACTCCACCAATCTCACCAGCTTCATATCTTGCGATTAAATCATCTGCTTTGAATGATGCAGGGATAACTTCAACTTCTAAACCTGAGGCAACTAATTCATTTAGAATATTTCTTTTAATTCCAAAATCAATAGCTACGATTTTTTTATCACTCATTACAGCTTTATCATAAGCTAGATTATCATGATTCCATGCTCCAAATTTATGAACATAAGACTCTTTTGTAGTTACCTCTTTGATGTAATTGATATCTTCAATTCTTGGACTTTCACTTAATACTTTTGCTAACTCATCTTTATCAGAGATTTCAGTTGAAGCAATCATCATCATTGCACCCTCATCTCTAATCATTTTTGTTAAGTATCTTGTATCAATATTACAAATTCCAAGAACATTTTGTTCTTTTAAAAGTGATTCTAAATCACCTTGTGCTCTAAAATTTGAATGTTCATGATGATAGTTTCTAACTAGTACGCCTTTACAGTGTGCACCTGAACTTTCCATATCATCTTTATTTACTCCAACATTTCCAATCTCTGGCATTGTAAATGTAACAAATTGTCCAGCATAACTAGGATCTGTAATAATCTCTTGATATCCTGTTAATGAAGTATTAAATACAATCTCTCCAACAGCAGTACCTGTTGCACCAAAAGAAGTAGCCTCTAAAAAAGTGCCATTTTCTATATAAATCCATACTTTTTGCATTTTACATTAACCCTCGTTTAATTAATTCTTCTTCATATAGTCTATGATATACAATATCATATTCCTCAGTTCCTGGTATTAACTTTCTTTTATAATGTTTAATTTTTTCCATAACAGCATCATCTGCTTTTTCAAAACCTTTTAAAAATTCATCTATTGAAGAAAATATTACATTTTTCACTTGATTATCTGAACAAGTATAATGAATATAATCCTCTTCCCATAAAAAATCTAATATCTTATGTGCAATATCCGAAAATCTATCTTCATTGTTTAAAATTACACCAAAATCATTAGCTAACCTTTTTTTAGTTAACCAAAAAAGTTGTCTATAATCAGCATTATAAAACTCTATATTATCTTCTTGACCCTCTAATATTTCACTAACTTTTTCGTCAAGTGTAAACTCTTTTTCGATGTCTTCATCCAAAATCTTTTCAATCTCATCAGTAATTTCATCTTTTGTTTTTCTTATCTCTACAAAATTGCAATTTACCAAATCTCTTGATATTCGTCTTGAAATATATGGTGTATGATGTAACTTCATTCTCATAGGCTTATCCTCTAATAATTGTATCTTCTCTCTCTGGTGATGTTGAAACTATACCTACTTTAACACCAGTTAACTCTTCTATTTTATTGATATATTTTTTTGCATTTTCTGGAAGTGCAGCAAACTCTCTACATCCAACTACACTATCCCATCCTTCAAACTCTTCATAGATAGGTTTAACATTATCTAAATTAGATGGCATATAATCAATTCTTTCCCCATCCACATCATATGCAACGCAGATTTTAATTCTTGGGAAACCATCTAATACATCTAGTTTCATTAATGATAATTGATCACAACCATTAAGTCTTGCAGCATGTTTAACAGCAATTGCATCAAACCAACCACATCTTCTTCCTCTACCAGTTGTTACTCCAACCTCTTTACCAATATCAGCTATCTTTTGACCCTCATCTGTAAAATCTTCTGATGGGAAAGGTCCATTACCAACTCTAGTAGTATATGCTTTAACAATACCCGTTACAATACCAATATCTTTTGGAGATATTCCTAAACCAGTACATGCCCCTGCACTAACACAAGATGATGAAGTAACATAAGGATATGTACCATGGTCAATATCTAAAAGTGTACCTTGTGCACCCTCTAATAGTATTTTTTTATCTTTATCAATCGCATCCCAAACCATATTTGTTGTATTTGCAATATATGGTTCTAATTTATTTTTATATGAAGTTAATAGTTCAACTAATTCATCTTTATTTGGTGTTTCAATCTCTAATACATCAAAAATAGCTTTACTTTGTTCAAAGTATTCAATTATACCATCTGCTAATTTTGAAGGGTCTAATAATTCCCCTACTCTGAATCCTGTCCTACTAATCTTTTCAGCATATGCTGGACCGATACCTTTTCCAGTTGTCCCAATAGCTTTGTCACCTTTTAATCTCTCTTTTGCTTGATCAATCAAAGCATGATAAGGCAAGTTTAGATGTGCTTTATCTGAGATAAAAAGTCTACCTTCTAAATCATTAAATTGTTCCATCTCTTTTATAATTGCTTCAGGAGAAAGAACTACTCCATTCCCTATAATATTTATTGCTTTTGGATTTAATACTCCTGAAGGGATTAAATGTAGTGCGTATCTTACACCATCAACCCAGATAGTGTGACCTGCATTGTGTCCACCTTGGCTTCTACAAACTACATCATAATTTTGGGCAAGCATGTCAACCATCTTACCTTTTCCTTCATCTCCCCATTGGATACCAACAATTAAATCAGCTTTACTCATTCCCTAATCCTCTAAAATTTTTAATAAACTATCTGTATATAGTGCAAAACCTAAAGAACTGATCCCCTCAGAACTATATTTTCCACCTTTGCATAAAACATAATTATCTTGAATTACTCTATAATATACATCATCATAATATTTCAAACTCCCATGATATAGAGGAGCTATTACTAAATTTTTATATGAAACCTCTTTTGCTGTACTTAGCAACTTTTCAAGTTCATTTTTTATAACTTCAGGCGCAGTTTTTATACTTTTTTCTAAATCTTCAATATCTTTAACCTGAATAAGTTCATTTAGCCACTCAATATCTAAACTTAAAAGTTTTGCAATCTCACCATTTTTGAAAAGTTCAATATCTATATTTAACTCTTTTGATACAAGTTTTGGGATATTGATATTTGATAATTGTAAAATAGGATTTATCTCTAAATCGACTAAAATATCCCCAGTAAGATTTAATATATCTACAATATTGTCATGGCAAATCCATTCACAACCTATTTGGTAATCTTCTGATGATGGATATGTAAAAATTGGCTGTACGTAAAACCATTTTTTATGGTCGGTTGTACGCCCTAACCTTTTTGTGATAATTCTAACTACATCAAGTGTAGAATCTGCTCTTAAAGAAACCTGTTCATTTTTCTCATCTGAAAACTTTATTAGTTTTCTTTCATTAGCAATAGATTGATGTTGTGAATAGGAAAAGTTTGGTGTAACAACCTCTTCAAAGCCTCTATTGTCTAAAAGAGTACTTATTTTATATTCTAGTTCCCTTTTTGCTTTAGCAGCTTTACCAAAATATAATCTACTACCTTTTGGTATTTCGTGTTCAAATATCATTAGTTACCTTTAAACATATTTTCTAAAAGAACTCTACTAGCTGTACCATCAAAAGTTCTTAAGCCCAATTCATCCATAGCTAATTCAATAGCATTAACAACCCATGAAGCTTCAAAATCTTCAACAAGTCCCATGTGATTTATTCTAAATATCAATGTTTTAATATGGTCTTGCCCACCTGCAATATTTACATTATACTTTGTTTTTAATATTTTTCTAATTGCTGGTGCATTTTCAGTATAAATTGTTGTCATTGCATTAGCTGGAGTTTTAGGATATATTTCACACCCTATAGCTTTTAAAGCTTCCCTTGTAGCTTTTGCTCTGATTGCTGTATCTTCATATAGCTTTTCAAACCCACCATTCTCTTTAATATGAGATAAAATTGCTTTTAATCCAATTATTAAAGTTGTAGCAGCAGTCCAAGCTGTAGTATTTGTTTTTTGTTTTTTTATCTCTGTTGCAAGGTTAAAATAGAACCCTCTTGGTTTCTCTTCAATCTTTGCAACAGCATTATTTGATAAACCAATTATAGCTAAACCAGGAGGTAACATTAAAGCTTTTTGACTACCTGTAATAACTGCATCCAAATTTGTTACATCTATTTTTTCTACACCAATTGCAGTAATACC
This sequence comes from Halarcobacter sp., assembly GCF_963676935.1. Lineage (NCBI taxonomy): Bacteria > Pseudomonadati > Campylobacterota > Epsilonproteobacteria > Campylobacterales > Arcobacteraceae > Halarcobacter > Halarcobacter sp. The sequence continues at coordinate 120,435 of NZ_OY781470.1, read as the reverse complement.
ATCAGCTACAATTGAAATATTTGGATTTATCTCTTTTACAGCTTTTGCCATCTCTTCAACTGGGTGTCTTAAACCTCCAGCACTTTCGCAAAGCTGAATAAATATAGCATCAATATCTTTATCATTTTTTATTGTTTCTACAACTGCATCAACACTTACAGGAGTATTCCATTCATTTTTTATTTCTGTATAATCTATATCAAAAGCCTTACAGATTTTTCCAAATCTGTCACCAAATTTTCCTGAATTGATTGTAAGAGCTTTTTTATGAGTTAAGTTTGTAACACAAGCTTCCATAGCACCCGAACCACTAGATGCAAGCATAACTACCTCATCCATTCCATATAATTCAAATAATAATTCTCTTGTTTCTTCAAATATTTTTTCAAACTCTGGTGTTCTATGATGTATAGTCACATCCGCCATAGCTTTTCTAACAAACTCTGGTACAGGGGTAGGTCCTGGTGTTAAAAGCATTTTCATATCCTCTAATTATAAATTCTCTATTTACAGTAAAGCGTGATATTTTATCTAAAAGAAAATTACGAAGAGGTTAAGCATAAATTTACAAATTTTTATAAAGAATTTTTAATAATATTTGACAAAATAAATAATAATCGTTATAATTCTCTATATTTTATTACTTTAGATTATAAGTAATAGATAAAAACTATTATAAAAGGACGCCAAATGGCAAAAGAATTAAAAGAAAAAAAAGTTGCTAAAATCGCTAAAAAAGCTGCAGCAAAAGTTGCTAAAAAGAAAGATGTAAAAAAAGTTGCGAAAAAAGTTGCAAAAAAAGTTACTAAATTAAAACTTACTAAACCTAAAAAAGCAAAAGCTGCTGCTAAAAAACTAGCTAAAAAAGCTGCTTAATTTTTTATTGACAGCAGTTTTTACTGCTGTCAATCACTACTTTAACTACAAAAATTCAAACCTGTTTTAATCAAATTATAAAAAATTCAATTTTTCTAGAACTACCAAAAAATAGTATTTTTATAAGCTTCATGTACTACTAACTAGTAATAAAAAATATTTCAACCCTTGACTTTTATTACTAATTAGTACTATAATTTCACACAAGGAGTTAAAAATGGAAAGAAAAAGTTTAATTAGTTATGGCAAAAAAACAGATATGTCTATGAAAACTTGGGTGCAAGTTTCAAAAACATATAATAAATTTTTTAATCATGAACTCAAATATTTTTCTGAACATGAATTAACTTTTAATCAATTTAAAGTTTTAGAAGTACTTTATCATAGAGGTGATTTAAGCATTGGTTCAATTACTAAGTTAACCCTTAGTACACCAGGGAATATCACTGTAGTGGTAAAAAATTTGAAAAGAGATGGTTGGATTACATCAGTTGTAAATCCAGAAGATAAAAGAGCAAGTATTTTATCTATTACACAAAAGGGTAAAGATAAGATGAAAGCAATATTCCCTCAACATGCTCAAAACATTTATGATTATATGGGTGTTTTAGAAGAAGGTGAGATTGAAACTCTTTATAGGTTATTAAGAAAAATTTATAAAGCATAAGTTTTTTTTAATTTAATAATACTAATTAGTAATTTAAGGATATAAAATGAAATTAATTAAAATAGGATTGGCATCAATCATTGCAGCAGGCGCATTATATGCAGGAACTTATAAGGTAGACGCAAGTCATTCAAATGTTGGATTCAAAGTAAAACACTTAATGATCTCTAATGTAAGAGGAAATTTTGAAAAATTTTCTGGCTCTTTTGAATATGATGAAAAAACAGGTACTGTAAAATCAATCGATGGGACAGTTGAAGTTGATTCAATCAACACTGATAATAAAAAAAGAGATGGTCACTTAAAATCAGCAGATTTTTTTGATGCAGTAAATCATCCCCAAATCACTTTTAAAGTTAACAAAATAGAAGATGAAAAAGCTTATGGTAAATTTACTATGAGAGGTGTTACAAAAGATGTTGTTTTTGATATTGAAAAAACTGGTGAAATTGTTGATCCATGGGGAAATAAAAGAGTTGGTTTAGAAATTGAGGGTAAAGTAAATAGAAAAGATTATGGTCTAAACTGGAATAAAGCTCTTGAAGCTGGAGGAGTAATGGTTGGAGAAGATGTAAAAATCAATGTAGAACTTGAAGGTGTTCTAGCAAAATAAGGATTTATGATGTTACCAAGTATATATATATCACATGGCTCACCACAATTGATGATAATGAAAAATAATACAACAGAATTTTTAAATACATTATCAACTAAATTTGAAAAGCCTAAATATATCTTGGTAATATCTGCTCACTGGGTGACAAATAATTTAAAAGTTTTATATGAAGAGTCACCCTCTTTGATTTATGATTTTTATAATTTTCCTAAAGAATTATATAAATTGACATACCCTGCGAATAGTGATTTAAAAAAAGCAGATGAGATACTTAATCTTCTAATCAATGAAGGTTTTGAAGTGGAAAAAGATTATTCTAGAGGTGGTTACGACCATGGTGTATGGTCACCACTTAGATTTATGTATCCAAAAGCAGATATACCAATAATACAACTATCTTTACCATATACTTTTAACCAATATCAATTATTTAAATTGGGTGAAGCACTACAAAGTTTAAGAAAAAACACATTAATTATTGCAAGTGGTGCAATAACTCATAACTTAAGAGATAGTGATTGGATAGAAGATAGTAAACATATAAAAGATTATGCAAAAGATTTCCATGATTGGGTTGTAGAAAATTCTAAAAATGGTGATTATAAAACGCTACTTGATATAGAATCAAAAGCTAAAGATTTTAGACAAAATCATCCTACACCTGAACACTTTTTACCATTCTATATAACACTTGGAAATTCAAAAAATAAAATTGGTGAAAGCCTACATGACGTATATATGTATGGCAATCAATCAATGGACACAATAATATTTAAGGAGTAAATTATGATATTAATATTTGTTGCAAGTTTAAATGAAAATGTAAAATTAGCTCAAAAGCTACAAACACAATTAAATGATAAAAAAATAGAAAGTGAGATTATCAATTTAGTAGAATTAAATCTTCCGATGTATGATACAGACAAAGAACAAAATGATGGAATTCCACAAAAAGCTTTAGATTTAAGTGAAAAAATGAAAAAAGCCTCAGGTTATATTTTTGTTTCTCCTGAATACAATTTTAGTGTGCCTCCTGTATTAGTAAATATGATTGCATGGGTTTCAAGAATTGGAGATGATTTTAGAGAACTATTTTCTTTGAAAAAAATACAATTAGCTACTCACTCAGGAAGTAATGGAATTGATTTAATGAACTCACTAAGAGCCCAATTTACAAGACTAGGTTCAATTGTAATGCCAAGAGAGATTGTAACATCATACACTAATCCTCTAAGAGAAGATAGCTCAGATAGAATATTAGATCAATTTTCAAGTCTAATCAAAGAATAAGTTATGTTAAAAAAACTACCAAAAGATAATATGGGAAGTTCTAACTTAGGTTGGTTAAAAAGTAGATTTCATTTCTCTTTTGCTGAATACTATAACCCTCAAAATATCAATTTTGGTGTGTTAAGAGTTATAAATGATGATTTAATAGAACCAAACTCTGGATTTAATACCCATCCACACTCAAATATGGAGATCATCTCATATGTTATAGATGGAGAGATTACTCACAAAGATTCTATGGGTAATGAAGAAACATTAAAAAGAGGTGAAGTTCAATATTTAAGTGCAGGAGATGGTATTTTTCATAGTGAATATAATCTTCACCATTCAAAAATATTAAGATTATTACAAATATGGATTTTACCACCCCAAAATGGTTTACCAAGACTTTATGGTTCACAAAAATTTAAAGAAGAGGAAAGAAGAAACAGATTATTAAATATAGTATCTTCTACAAATGGGAAAGCAAATGTAAAAATATACCAAGATATAAATATGTATGTTAGTGAACTTGATAAGAATAAAGAATTAGAATACGATATAAAAACTAACAGACAAATCTATTTTGTATTAATTGAGGGTAAAGCAAATATAAACAATATTACTTTAGATTATGGCGACGCACTTGAGATTACAGAAGAAAAATCTATAAAAATTGAGGCTTTAGAAAATTCACATTTTCTTTTTATTGAAATGAATAGTTAAAAGGATTGAGTTTAAATAAACTCAACGCCTTTTTCACCCTCTGCTATTTCTCCAATAACATATCCATCAGTATTAGCTAATACGCTGTCAACATTACTTGGATTTACAACAAGAACCATACCAACACCCATATTAAAAGTTCTATACATCTCTTCAACTTCTACAAATTGAGACATAAATTCAAAAATAGGTAATACTTGGATTTTACTTCTATCAACCACCGCTTTTAAATTATCAGGTAATACTCTTGGAAGGTTTTCAGTAATTCCTCCACCTGTAATATGTGCTAAAGCATTAATATTTTCTTTGTTTGCTTTGAATTCTTTTACATAAATTCTAGTTGGCTCTAAAAGTACATCTTTTAAAGGTTTTCCATCAAATTCATCTTCTAAAGTCATCCCTAATTTTTCTAAAAGAAGTTTTCTAACAAGTGAAAAACCATTTGAATGTACACCTGAAGATGGTAAAGCAATTAATATATCACCAGATTCAATTTTTTCAATTCTATTTAACTCAGATTTCTCTGCAATACCAACACAAAAACCTGCTAAATCAAAATCACCCTCTTTGTACATCCCTGGCATCTCTGCAGTTTCACCACCAACTAATGCACATTCACTTCTTACACAACCTTCTGCAATACCTTTTACCACATCAGTTGCTTCATCTACTTCAAGTTTTGCAGTTGCATAATAATCTAAGAAAAATAGTGGTTCACCAAAATTACATAATAAGTCATTTGTACACATAGCAACTAAATCGATACCAACAGTATCAAACTTTTTTGAATCAATTGCTAATTTTAGTTTTGTTCCAACACCGTCTGTTCCAGAAAGAAGTACAGGCTCTTTATATCCAGTTGGTAGCTCAAAAGCTCCTGCAAAAGACCCAATTCCACCCAAAACACCTGGTATCATAGTTGATTTTACATGGGGTTTAATATTCTCTACAAACTGATTTCCAGCATCTATATCTACACCTGCATCTTTGTAACTTACAGTTGACATTACGTTCCTTATTGTTAATTAGAGTAATATATTCAAAGCATCTTAAGATTGCTTAGTTAATATATCCTTGCAATTTAAAAAATTTGTGGTATTATATCGAAATTTTTATAAAATAAGGACTTGAATAAGATGAAAGAAAATCAAGCTTTTAATGAAATGATGGTACATACGCCATTGTGTACACATAAAGAAGCACAAAATGTTTCAATAGTTGGAACAATTAACGAAGGTATAAAAAAAGAGGCTTCTAAACATACAGGAAATATTGAGTTTATAGATTTAGCAACTTTTAATGCGAAAAATGAAAAAGATGTAGATGTTGTAATTTTTACTGATGTAGATATTGATGAATTACTTTTAGCAAATATTCAAAGAGTTTTAAAAGATGATGGTATCATCACATTTGCAACTGAAAGTTTTCACAAAGATGAAGAAAAACTTAAAGCAGATTTAAAATTAGTTGGGGAACACTTCTGGATAGCTATGCCATTTAGATTTGGACATGATACAGCTATTTTGGCTTCTAAAAAATATCATCCAACAGCAGATATAATCTTACAAAGATCGGATTTACTAGTTGATTTAGAGTATTATTCTACAGAAATACACTCAGCTTCATTTGTATTTCCAGCTGCTCAACACAAAGCTCTTACAGGTATAGCTAAGAGATAAACCCTAAAAAATATCTTAATAATAAAAAATAAATCATTATTTTAGTAAAATATATGCTATGAGTAATGATTTATTTAAATATGCAATTGCACTTACAGGTGGAATTGCAACAGGAAAAAGTACAGTTTGTAATCTTCTAAAGCTTCACGGCTTTTTAACTATTGATGCTGATAAAATAGCCCATAAACTTCTTGATGAAAATAGTGGAAAAATTGCTTCAATGTTCGGAGAAGAATATGTAGAAAATGGAAAAGTACTTAGGAAAAAACTAGGTAAAATTATATTTTCAAATGAAGAAAACAAATTAAAGCTTGAGGCACTTCTCCACCCTTTAATTAAAGAAGAGATTGTAAAAGAATCAAGAGTATTTGAAAATCAAGGGAAACCATACTTTATAGATATTCCTTTGTTTTTTGAAAAAATGCATTATCCAATCTCTAAATCTTTGGTTGTATATACTCCAAAAGAGTTGCAAATCCAAAGATTGATGCAAAGAGATAATATAGAGGAAGAGGAAGCAAAAATTAAAATGTCCAATCAAATGGATATAGAAAAGAAAAAAGAGTTAGCAAATTTTATTATAGACAACTCTTCAAATTTAAAAAATTTGCAAAATGAAGTAGAAAGAATTATTAAGGAGATTTTATGACCTATGCAAAATACTCTGCAAGTGGAAATGACTTTGTAATTTTCCATTCTTTTGTAGAGAAAGATTTTACACAAGATGCCATAAGACTATGTAATAGAACAGAAGGGATTGGTGCAGATGGTCTAGTTGCCCTACTTCCTTGTGAAGATGCAGATTTTAAATGGAAATTTTATAATAGTGATGGAAGTAATGCGGCTATGTGTGGAAATGCAACAAGAGCAGTTGCACACTACGCATACAATAATAATCTAGCAGGTTCTAAAATGAAATTTTTAACTGAAGCTGGAATTATAGAATCAGAAGTTACACAAGATGTTGTAAAAACTCAAATGCCCCAAGCAAAAGTTATAAAAGAAGAGTTTGAACAAGAGGGTTTAACTTGGTATTTAATTGATACAGGAGTTCCGCACTTAGTTACATTTGTAGATGATTTAGAAACATATAACCATGATTTATGTGCAAAAATGAGATATGAACACAATGCAAATGTAAATTTTGCAAAAGTGGAAAATGGAAAAATCTATGTAAGAACTTACGAAAGAGGTGTTGAGGGTGAAACTTTAGCATGTGGAACAGGTATGGTTGCTTGTTTTTTAAGAGCTACTCAATTAAAACTTGTAGAAGATCTAGCTTTCGTTTACCCAAAAAGTAATGAAGAATTGACAATTTCAATAGTTGATAATAAAATATTTTTTAAAGGAGCAGTAAAAAAAGTGTTTACTGCAACAATAGATTAAATATGCATAGCTTATTAAAATTTTTACTAGTTTTAGTTTTTTGTAGTTCAAGTTATGCCCAATCTGGCTTTCCTAAAGAATATTATAAGATGTCATCAAAAAAAGCTAAAGAGTTCTTTTTTGAATATTTTGAAAAAAGAATTGAAATAGAAAATATAAAAATATTAGCTGATAGACTTTTTATCAAATCTTTACAAAAAGCACCTTTACCTATTGAGGGTTCTTTAGAGTATGAAAAGCTTGAATCTTTACAAAAGAAATATAAAGTTCAAGATATATTTGATTATCCTAAATATGTAAAAAGAATAGATATTATTCCCCCTTCAATGGCTTTAGCACAAGCTGCAACCGAGAGTGGTTGGGGGAAAAGTAGGTTTTTTAAAGAAGCAAATAATATCTTTGGTCATTGGACCTACAATCCAAAAATTGGAATGGTACCTCTTGATAGACCTGAAGGGAAACGACACTTAGTAAGAGTTTTTGCAACTTTAGAAGACTCAATTGCGGCATATATGCTAAATCTAAATCGTACCTCTGCATATAAAAACTTCAGAACACTTAGAGAAAATATGAGAAATAGTAAAATATTTATTAATGGTTTATCTCTAAGTGCAACAATGACAAAGTATTCAGGTATTGGTCATGACTATGTAAAAATTTTACAATCAATAATTACAAAAAATAAATTAATAAAATACGATATGAAATTTTTTGAAAAAATAAAAAATCTAGATTAACAAAAGGAAAAAAATGAAATTTACTGCACCACTTAAATCTAATTCGATTAAAATTATGCTTCTTGGAAGTGGAGAATTAGGTAAAGAAGTAATAATTGAAGCACAAAGACTAGGAATAGAAACTATTGCTGTAGACTCTTATAATAATGCACCTGCTCAATTAGTTGCAAATAAAGCTTATACTATAAATATGAAAGATAAAAATGAAGTTTTAGATGTAATTAGAAGAGAAAAACCAACATATATTTTACCTGAAGTTGAAGCAATCAATATTCAAGCATTATTTGATGCCCAAGAAGAAGGTTTCCATGTAATACCAAATGCTGAAGCTGTAAATAAAACTATGAATAGAAAAAATATTAGAGAGTTTGCTGCTGAAAGATTAAATCTTCCAACAAGTAATTATAAGTTTGTAACTACATTTGAAGCTTTAGAAGATGCTGCAAAAGAGATTGGATTTCCGTGTGTAATTAAACCTGTAATGAGTTCATCAGGTCATGGACAAAGTATTGCTAGAAATGCTGGTGATCTAATGGAATCTTGGGAATTAGCAAAAGAAGCTAGAGGAGATGCTAGTGAGTTAATTGTTGAAGAGTTTATCACTTTTGATTATGAAATCACTATGTTAACAGCAAGAAATGAAAATCAAACAGTTTTCTGTGAACCTATTGGGCATATTCAAAAAAATGGTGACTATGTATTCTCATGGCAACCAATGGAAATGAGTGAAACAGCTAAAACAAAAGCACAAGAGATAGCTAAGACAATCACTGATGGTTTAGGTGGTAGAGGTATATTTGGTGTTGAATTATTTATTAAAGGTGATGAAGTTTATTTTAGTGAAGTAAGTCCAAGACCACATGACACTGGAATGGTTACTATGATTACACAAAGTCAAAGTGAATTCGCACTTCATGTAAGAGCTGTTTTAGGTTTACCATTAGATTATATTGATTATGGATGTGGTGCCAGTGCAGCATATAAAGCAGAAAATGATACCTTTACTCCAATTATAGATATAGAAGATTCTGCATTTACTGAAAATAGTTATGTAAGAGTATTTAGTAAACCTCAATCACATGAAGGAAGAAGAATGGCTGTAGCACTTGTATTTGATAAAGATTCAAGTAAAATTGCACTAGAAAAATCAAGAGAAATTATCTCAAAATTTACTGATTGTTAATTATGAAAAAAAGTTTTATTCTTTCATTTTTAATAATATCTCTTTTTAGTGGATGTTTTTCATTCTCTTCATTAAACCCTTTTTCTGATTCAAAAGATGACGAAAATAGGGTTGAAATAGAGATTCCTGATGAGGCCCCAATTTGGCTAAAAGAGCAAAAAGAAAAAAACAATATTGTTGCTCTTGGTGCAACAAAAAATATTAAACCAAATCAACTAAAATTATCAAAACAAAAAGCTTTGATAAATGCAGGACATAACCTAAGTAGAAAAGTTTATATAAAAAGTTTAAAAATATTGAAAAACTATTTAAAAAAAGTTCCTAGTAAAGTATTTGAAAAAGATATAAAAAAAGAAGCTGAACAAATAGCTTTAAAATCGCTAGACAAAGCGAAGATTAAAGGGTTTTGGCAAAGTGATGAAAATCAACTGTTTACACTTATAAAAATAGATACCTCAATACTTGCCAAAGATATACAATTAAGTAGTAAAAGACTATTTAAAGTTGACTTTAATTTATATGAAAATATTTTATCTGATAGAGCAAAAGCTCAGATGATACAAGAATTAGAAGAATAAATGTTAATCAAAAGTGAAAAAAATCTTTTAGATTTTATAAAGTATTCTCCTGTAGTGATTATTATCTTAATTGCTTTATTGGTTAATGCTTTAATCTATTTTCAAAATTTAAAAAATTTTGAAAAAGATATGGAAATTTATAAAAAAAACTATATTGAAACAAATAAAGAGATTATAAAACTACATGTTGAAAAAGTTTTTTCACTTATAGAAGAACAAAAAGAAAATTTAGAAGAACAAGTTAAAAAAGATCTAAAAGATAGAGTAAATGAAGCCTATGCCATAATAGAAAATATCTATAATAAAAATCCAAATACCAAAAAAGAAACTGTTTTAACACAAATAAAAGAAGCCTTACGTCCAATTAGATTCAATGAAGGAAGAGGTTATTTTTATATCAATAATTTAGATGGTAATATTGTCCTACATCCTATAAATCCAAATTTTGAAAATACAAACATATATAATAGAAATCAAAATGAAACAATAAAATCTATAATAAGTTCACTTGAAACATTAAAAAATAAAAACGAAACCTTTAACAATCTTTTTTGGTATAAACCAAATGAGACTAAAATAAAATATGAAAAAATCACATTTAATAAAGTATTTCGGCCTTTAAATATTGTTGTTGGAACAGGAGAATATTTAAAGAATATTAGAAATAATATAAAAAAAGAGATTCTACAATATATTCAAAATATAACTTATGGAGACAATGGTTATGTTTTAGTTTTTGATTATGATGGTTATCAATTAGCTCATATAAAAAAAGAATATATAGGAAAAAACAGAATAAATCTTACAGATGCAAATGGAACTAAAATCACCCAATCAATAATAGATAAAGCCAAAGAGGGAAAAGGGTTTATCTCTTATATAGGTACCATTATGCCATCAACAGGAAAACCTTCTGAAAAAATTACTTATGTAAGAGGTCTTCAAAACTGGGAATGGGCTATTGCTTCTGGATTTTATACAAAAGATATGATGAACTATTTAGAAAAAAAAGAAAAAGAATTAAAACAAATAAACAATAAATCATTTAGAAAAATTCTTTTAATAAGTATTATTTTATCAATTGTTTTAATACTTCTAGCTAGCTATGTATCAAATAGATTAAGAATATTTTTTAATAACTATAAAAAAAGAATTAAAGAAGAGATTCAAGCAAATAGAAAAAAAGATGAGATGCTTTATCAACAATCAAAAATGGCATCAATGGGGGAAATGATAGGTAATATTGCCCATCAATGGAGACAACCATTAAACTTAATAAGTACAGCAGCAAGTGGTATAAAACTCGAAGAAGACCTAAATATACTTACAAAAGAATCACAAAAAAATTCTTTGGATTCTATTTTAAGAGCAACACAGTATTTGTCTAAAACAATTGATGATTTTAGAGAGTTCTTTAATCCAAATAAAAAACAATCTCTTGTTTCAACAAAATCAATATATGAAAGAACAATAGACCTTATAAATGTAAGAATAAAAAATCATAATATTCATATAGAATCAAAAGTAGAAGAGTTTGTAATCTACACCTATGAGAATGAACTTAATCAAGCTTTAATAAATATTTTAAATAATTCAATAGATGCTCTAAGCACCCTAAATGATAGAAAAAGAACTATCTTTTTTACAATTAAACATTTTGATAAATCAAAAATACAAAAAAGACTAAACCCTTTTAAAATAGATAATACAAAAGAGTATCTTCTAATAGAAATAAAAGATAATGCAAATGGTATAAAAGAAGAGATAAAAGATAAGATTTTCGATGCCTACTTCACAACAAAACATCAAGCACAAGGAACAGGAATAGGTTTATATATGACCTACCAAATTATAACAAATCACTTAAATGGAGATATCCACGTAGATAATACAAATATACCATTTGAAAATGAGAGTTTCAAAGGAGCTAAGTTTACTATTCTTTTACCTATTAAAGATATTGTAAATTAATTATATATCTAATAAATAGTATAATTATCTATTATGGAAAATATAAAAGAATTACAGAATAAATGCAAAAACTTATCAATCCTTTATGTAGAAGATGATGAAAAAGTAAAATTACAAACTTCCAAAGTTTTGAATATTTATTTTGACAAAATTCTTCTTGCTTCAGATGGAAAAAAAGCTATTGATATTTTCAACAATGAAAAGATTGATATTATATTCACTGATGTAAATATGCCTAAAATGGATGGGATATCAATGATTAAGCTCATTAGAGAAAAAAATCTAAATATTCCGATTGTTGTTTTTTCTGCTTATGATAATACAGAATATCTATTAAAAACTATAGAATATGGTATTGATGGATATATTTTAAAACCTTTTAAATTGAATCAAATACAAAGTGTTATTGAAAAGATAATAAAAAAACTAGATAGTTTCTCAGTACAATGCAACACTATTAATCTAATTGATAATTTTATATGGGATAATAATACTTATAGTTTACATAAAGATTCTAAGCATATAAAGCTTACAAAAAATGAAACAAGACTCTTTAAACTTTTAGGTTCTTCTAAAAACATCCTTTTTTCAAGTGAAGACATAGAATTAGAGTATTTGATGATAACTATAATGATAATAAAAGAGTAAGAGGATTAATATCAAGATTACATAAAAAAGTTGGCACTCACCTAATCAAATCTAAATATGGTGAGGGATATGAACTAAACTTGGAATAACAATGAAAAATAAAGAAAAATGGTTTGAACATATATTTAATAACAGTGGTGTTGGAATTTTAATAGTTGATAAAAACAGAACTATTCTAGAACTCAACAAAACATTTTGTGATATTGTTGGATATAAATATGAAGAATTAATCAAAAAACATGCAAGAATCTTACACATATCTGATGAGTCTTCTGATAAGTTTGGGAAAATCGCATTTAACACAGTATTAGAGAACAATACCTTAGACTTAGAATATAAATTTCGGCATAAAAATGGTTATCCTATTTGGATAAAAATTACAGGGGATGTGATAAGAGATAAGCAAGAGGTTTTATGGATTATTACTAATATAAATAAAAGGGTAATGTTTCAAGAAGAATTAGCAAAACTCAATGATACACTTAATATCAAAATTGATTCTCAAGTAAAAGTATTAAGAGAAAAAGATAGACAGCTACAATACCAAGGAAGACTAGCACAAATGGGAGAGATGTTAAATATGATTTCACACCAATGGAGACAACCTTTAACCTCAATTTCTGCAACAACAAGCTTTCTTCAAGCAAAACTATTCATAAATGAATTTAATCAAGAAGAATTTTTAGAAGAATTAAGTCTTATAGAAGATTCAGCAGAACACCTTTCAAATACAATAAATGATTTTAGAAATTTTTTTAAAGTTGATAAACAAAAGGTTATTACAAATTTTAAAAATATTGTCGAGAATACTTTAAAAATCATTAAACCTATTCTTACAAATAGCCATATAAATGTTACAACCAATTTTGAATCTCATGATAATATATATACTTTAGAAAATGAACTAAGACAAGTTGTATTAAATATCCTTAAAAATGCTGAAGACGCTTTTATAGAAAATGATATAAAAAATAGAGATATTGAACTACATACTTTTAGTAAAAACAATTTTGCATATTTAGAGATAATTGATAATGCAGGAGGAATTAAAGATGAAAATCTAAATAAGATCTTTAATACTTATTTTACTACAAAGTCATCTACAAATGGTACAGGACTTGGACTATGCATGTCAAAAACTATTATTGAAGATAACTGCAAAGGAAAACTTACTGCAATAAATAACAAAAACAATGGTGCAACATTTATTATAAAACTTCCAATAAAAAAATAGACATTTAATAGACAATTTAAACATCTTTTTACACACACAATTAGACTATTCATAGACATTCTTTCTTTATAATTAAATTAGAAATAAAAAGTATATCAAAGGAGGATGTCATGCAAGATAAACTTTTCGTAGAAGAGAGAAAGCTTGAAAAAAGATGGAATGGCCCTTGGCCACTTATTCTTAATACTGCTTTTGTCTTATTTTTGTTTTATGTGACTTGGTGGATCTTCCAAGATCCTAGAGGTTTAATGAGAATGTACACCCCTTATGTTGGATATATGTGGTGTAGATGGCTTCTTGTTATAATGATTTGGATTGCATATATCTTTGATTTTTGGCCATTTAACAGACAATGGTTAAGAAATACAAATCCTTTACTCAAAGGTATAATCTTTACAGTCTTAACTGTTTTCTTTTTTGCCATTGTATTGGAGCTTTTTTTCCAAACAATTCTAGGAGATTATGCTATTGCATATTTTAGTCCTGAAAAACTTGAAGAGTTAGGGGTTGTAGCATTTTACGCGGAAGAGTATTCAGCACAAGCTATTTTGATGTTTGCTGCTATTGCTTCTTGGTTAAGCCCTGCTTGGGTTGTTGCAGCAGAAAGTTCTCCTTGGGAAAACTTAAAACAACCTGTTAAAGGTTTCACAATCTTAATGTTCACATTTCTACTTAGTATGATTGTATACTTTGTAGCTTTTCACTCACATATGGCAATCTTATTTGATCCTTGGCAACAGTTTACAGCAATAACACCACCTTGGTGGGAAGCATTTGCAGATACTGTACATGGTAACTTTAATATTGCATGGATTATGTGTTGTACCGTTATTGTTTGGATGTATGAAACAATATGGGAAAGATATCCTTTTTCTTTAATTAAAACAGCTTGGATAAGAAGAGTAACTTCATTTTTTGGAATTATTATAATTGCTATAGCTGTTAGCTTTTTCTTATACTTTGTACAAGAGTTGATTTGGGGAGAAGCAATTAGAGGAACAAGAAGATTGATGTCACCAGATTGGAGATGGTTACATGTTGGGGAGATGGCAATTTTTTGGTTAGTTCCTGCCTTGTATATTCACTTTTATATGCAAGACTGCGTTACTAAATATTCTAAACCAATAAATGTGTTACTTAGAAACATCATAACAATAGTTGCAGCTGTAGCTATTTATTATGTATATTATAAAACTTCACACTTATTTTTAGGAACACAAAAAGGGTTCTCACATCCACAACAATTTCCAATGATTCCAATGATTTGGTTAATCAATGTAATGCTTATAAACCACTGGTTTATGGACAACTGGCCAGGATGGAGATTATCTCCTGAAACTGTAACTGAGTGTAGAAAAGTTGATAAAGAGGAGATAAGAATAACTCCTAGATTTAACTTAGGCTTAGTAGTAGGAACAGTTGTTGGTGTTTCAGCATATTTTGTGATTGTTTATACTTTACCTGCAATGGGTGAATTATTTACCATATTTAAATAAAGGAGGATAAGATGAAAACTAATAATGAATCAAGAAGGGACTTTATAAAAGGTTCAGCAACTGGATTAGGATTAGGTGCACTTGCGGCAATGGGTATATTCTCTTATTCTCCAATGAGAGATATATTCTTTCCAGACTTGGAAAGAAAGATGACTGATTTTGGTAGCATAAAAAGTGTAAAAGTAACCAATATAAGTGAAACAAGTTGGTTTGACAATGCAACTTTAATGGGAGATATTAAAGGAGCTGGAGGCTTGCTAGTTAATCAATATGACTTTAACTGGCCGCCATTTGGAGATGGAACAGGTTTAGCAAAAGGAAGTTATGATAAAGGGATTGCAAAAATCAAACATCTACTTCCAGAAAAATTAGATGAAGCTTGGGAAATCATAGAAAAAAATTCTGTAAGTCCTGAAAATGCAGGTGGTTTTGCAGCTTTAATTGATGTAGAAAGACTAGATGGTACAAGAAAAAAATATCTTCTAGATGTTGGATGGTCATACAAATGGATGGATGAATCTTTTAAAAGAGAGGGTATTGATAAAATGCTAGAAAGTGGTGAGATAGATACTTTAATAATCTCACATGAACACTTTGATCACTTTTGGGGATTTCCTGTTGCAATGAAATATAATCCTAATCTAAAAGTAATAATTCCTGAAGGATTTTATAAAGAGGGTTTACAATATATAAAAGACTCTGGACATAAAGGGGAATTAGAAGTTGCAAAAACTGGTCTTTATGAATTAGAACCTGGGTTAGTAACTTATGTTTTTGATGTACCAATTATTTGTAGAGTTTTTGGTGAACAATCTATTTTTGCAAATGTAAAAGATAAAGGTTTGGTTAGCATCACAGGGTGTTGCCACCAAGGTATTATCAAATTTGCGAATACAGCATACAAAGAACTAAAATATGACAATGATAAAATGTATGGAATCTATGGAGGTTTACATATCTCTCCATTTGATGACTGGGATCCAAAATATGATGATTTAGTTATCTCTTTAAATAAATGGAATTTTGAGAAAATTGGATGTAATCACTGTACAGGATTGTTAACAGCAGAAAAATTTATACGAGCAGGTTATCCAATCGTAAAAGGTACTGCACAGTATAAATCTAAAAGTAAAGCCTATTTAGGTAATGGAGATGTGATTACTTTTGGATAAGTAATCACATCAAATAAAAGGAGTCAACGATGAAACTAAAAGATTTTTATCCATTAGATTTTAATGGTACACAAAAAGATTTTGACTCACTTATGAGAGCATTTCTTATTAAAGCAAATTATGATCCTATATTAAAAAAAATTACTGGATATAAAGGGATGCATCAATACAATGATTCACAAGAGTGTTGGACTTTGAAGTTTGACTCTAAAGAGGGAATTTATGGTTTGATTCAAAGTCAAGCTACAGAAAAAGATGATAGTTATGAATCAGTTTTTGATATTTACTATTTTCCCTCACCAAATGAAAAAGAGTTACAAAACTCCTCTTTAATAGAGGAGTATATAGTAAATAGTGAGCAGTTTATTGAAAAAGTAAAAGGTTTCTCATCTTTTTTAGAAGTATATTTAAACTTTAAAATTGCAAAACTTATATTAAATATTCCAAAAAATGAAAAAAATTTTCAAATAAAATATAAAGTTTTAAATAGAATCAAAACATATACAAAAGATGGAATTGAAGATATTAATAACTTAACAAATAACAAATATATTATATCGCCCAATAGCATAGATAAAAACTTCCCATCTTTTAAATTTATTTTACCTTTTTTCAATTTTTTCAATACTCTGCTTACTAGAATTATTAAAAAAGCACCCGTTGATTTAAAACTTAAAAAAACTAAAGTTAACGCAATTGTTTATGATAAAGAAGGGATTCAAAGTAAAAAAGAAGATACAAATATCACTAAACTTGAATTTACAATTGATTATAATGATAATAAAAATATAAACATAAATAAAGATCATTCAATACTTCACAAACTTTTGTTATCTGGTACTTGGAGCAAACTTGATTTGGATTTGAAAAGCTTTATAAATAAACAAACAAATTCTTTAAAACCAAAACTGATTGTAGTAACTGGTTTTTTGGGTTCAGGGAAAACAAATTTCTTACAAAATTTTATTGAATTTGAAAATCAAAACTCCAGATTTATTGGTATTATTCAAAATGAAATAGGTAAAACTGGATTAGATGGGAAACTTTTAAATTATGATTACAATATTGTCGAGATAGATGAAGGATGTGTTTGTTGTTCAATGGCAGGACAACTAAGAAGTGCAATTACTACATTATTTGATAAAAGAATACCAGATACTATAATTTTAGAAACAACAGGTGTTGCAAATCCTTTTAATCTTTTAAGTGAAATTGATCAATTAGGTGATCTAATAGAGTTTGATTCTATTATTACAATAGTTGATGCAAATAGTTACGAAAAACTAAACTCTTCTTATCTAGTATTTAAAGATCAAGTGAGAGCTGCAGATGTTATTTTATTAAATAAAATCGATTTATTGAGTAAAGATCAACTTGAAAAAATAGAAAATGAAATCAACCTACAAAATAGATGTGCAGCAGTAATAAAAACTGTTAACTGTAATATCAATCCAAATGAAGTTACAAACCAAGCTCACTTAAGCAATAGTACAAATCATATCTCAACTGAGTTTAATGAAGAAAGCACAGTTTTTAGAACTCACTTAGAGGACAATATCTCAAGTATAAAAAAATCTGTAGATAAAAAACTAAATAGAGAAGAGTTTGAAAAAATACTCAAAAATATTCCAAAAAATATATTAAGAGTAAAAGGTATCGTCGAGTTTCAAAACTTTACTTCACAATATGTAGTTCAATATGTAAACGGTTTTTATGATATCAAAGAGATAGAAGATGGTACAAAAAAAGAAAAATTTTTAATCTTTATAGGAGAAAAAATCCAAGATTTTTCTGAACTAGTAGCATAAAGAAAAGAGGTTTATGATGAAAACAATTATTGCTAAATATTTAAATAAAGAATTGTTTTCAGGAGTTTTACTCATATCAATGATTTTATTAGCTATAAGTTTAAAAAACTCCACTTTTGAACCATCTTATAAGAATTTTTTAAATACTCAAATCTCTATAGAATTTTCTAATCTATTTTTAATCAAAAGAACCGTAATACAATGGGTAAATAATGGTCTAATGTCAATTTTCTTTCTTCTAATAGGTTTAGAAATAAAAAGAGAATTATTGACTGGTCACTTATCTTCTGCATCGAAAGTAGCACTACCTGCAATCGCAGCATTAGGTGGTATGATTTTCCCTGCAATATTGTTTATTTTTTTTAATTTTGGAGATCAAATTGCCTTAAAAGGTTGGGCTATACCAACTGCAACTGATATTGCTTTTGTTTTAATACTTTTAACAATATTGGGAAATAAAATCCCCACTTCATTAAAAATATTTTTAATGACACTCGCTGTTTTTGATGATATTGGTGCTATTTTGATTATTGCACTATTTTATAGTTCAGAACTCTCTCTTTCATCTTTAGTTTTTGCTTTTTTTTCAATTGTTATTTTATTTTTATTAAACTATTTTGAAGTCAAAAAATTAGGCTTTTATTTTCTTGTTGGAATCTTTTTATGGTTTTTTATTTTAAACTCAGGTATTCATGCAACACTAGCTGGAATCATTTTGGCCTTTGCAGTACCTCTAAAAAGTAAAACTAACCAAAATAAAGAAACTTCCCCTTCAAAAATATTAGAACACCATAGTAGATTTTGGGTAAATTACTACATTCTTCCACTATTTATTTTTTTAAATACAGGAATTGACTTAAGTGAACTAACCTTAAAAAACCTAACCACAAACTTATCTTTAGGGATAATCTTTGGTCTGTTTATAGGAAAACAGTTAGGTGTATTTTTATTTACATACTTTTGTGTAAAACTAAAAATATCAAAACTACCCGCCCTGTCAAACTGGATGCATATCTACGGAGCAGCAATCTTAACAGGAGTAGGATTTACAATGTGTATCTTTGTCGATACCCTAGCTTTTGAAGGATATAATTATATTTCAGACCTCAATAAAATTGCAATATTTATAGGTTCAATACTATCTGCAATGATAGGCTTTATTATTTTGAAAAATTCTAATATTAAAAATAATAGTTGATTTTTTATATAAATTTGAGAATTTATGTAATATATGATAATAATGGCACGCCTGGTAGGATTCAAACCCACAACCACCGGGGCCGAAACTTTATTTTATATAATATTCAATAAAATGTAAAAAATTAAATACCCTTCAAGGTCCCTAAAAATAGAGCTTTTAAGATTTTAATAAAATTCAATAAAAACTAAAAAATTCAATTAAATCTATTATCAGGTTGGAAATAGGTTGGAAAGATTATGATATAATATCCTCATGAATAAAAGAATAAAAACTTCTAAAACTGGCGTATATTATAGAGAATCTATTTCAAATGGAAAACCTGACAAAACTTATTATATCACATATAAAGATTTAAATAACAAGACAAAAGAAATTAAACTAGGTAAATTTTCAGAAGGGATTAGAGAAAACTATTGCTATCAGAAAAGAAATGAAATCATTACTAAAATAAGACTAGGTGAAGAGCCACCTGCTGCAGCGAAGAATAAAAAAGCTAAAAAAGTATTATTAGATGATATTCAAGAAAAGTATTTTAAAACGAGAAAAGAAGGGAAAAGCAAAGATAGTGATTATTCTACGTTTAAAAAACATCTTAAACCCTTTTTTTATGAAAAAGATCTTGAAAGTATTACAAAGGAAGATATTCGAAAACTTCAAACGAAAATAAAAGAGTCAAAAAACCAAAAGCTATTGCCTTTATCAGATAAAACTGTTCATAATATACTTACCATTCTTAAATCTATTACTAGTTTTGCAATTAAAGAAGAGCTATTAAAAAACAACTATATTAAGTATATTGAACTAGAATCAATCAGAAACACTAGAGATCGATATTTGACATTAGAAGAGATAAATAAATTATACAAATATCTAGAAGATAATCCAAGACTTTTTTTATTTACAAAAATTGCTTTAACAACAGGAACAAGATTAGCTTCAATTCTATATATTTCTAAAAAAGATATAGATTTTAGTAATCAACTTATTACTTTATATGATTTAAAAAAAGATCAGGAAGGAAGAATATCATATAAAAGTTTTTTAACCAAAGAACTTACTATTTTACTTGAGAAATGGTGTGAAAACCTAAATTTCAATGATAGAATATTTTCAGACAAACCAACAACAATACAAAGACAAATGTTAGATATTTTAAATAAACTATTTAATGAAGGACTAGATAAAGAAGATAGAAAGAATAGAGCGGTGGTTCATACTCTTAGGCATACTTTTGCATCACATCTTGCTATTAATGGAACCCCTATTTTTACCATACAAAAACTTATGAATCATAGTGATATAAAAATGACTCTTAGATATGCTAAGTTATCTCCTGATAGTGGTAAAGATGCAATAAGCAATTTAAACTTTTGAAATAATTCCTAGTATAATATACTAGGAATTATTTAACTATTTGGAAGGGTTATTACCTCTTCCTTTTCCAGATGGTTTTCCAGTTGTACTAGGTCCATTAAAAGGTCTTGGTTTTGACATGATTTATCCCTTAAATAAAATTTTTTACTACTTTTAATCAAAAAAGAGTATAAAAAATTATATATTATCTTTAAAAATAAAAATTACTCTAATAGTGAAACTTTATATTTTCACTTTTTACAAAATCATTCATTTTATCTTGCATACTATCATTTATATTCAAAGCATCTATTTTATTTTGAAAAAAAGGATATATATTCTTCATCAAATCATTCATATTAATAGTAATTTCAGTGTCTAATTCTCCAAATATTTTTTCAAAACTTATACAATATTTTTTTTGTAACCGATCTATTTCGTCAAAGGACTTATCTTTAAAAAGAGAACTTAACTCTTCTCGAAAGAAAGAATACTTTTTAATAAATCTATTCTCAATATCTACATTTATCTTATATGAGTCTTTTATATATAACAATCCTCTTGCTATTAAAAGTAATAAAAAACTTGCAAACCTTTCTTCCTTAGGATAATTTTCAAATAAGGCAACTGATAAAACTAACAATTTGAAAAAACCTGGCAATTTCCCTTTTTTCCAAGTTGAAATATCTTTTTCAAACGTAGATCCAAAGCTTTCATCCTCTTTCATTTCTTTAATAGCTGTTTTATATCCTCTCTTTTTTATATCTCTTAATAGATTATTATGAATTAAAGAAAGTTCTCTTGCTATTCCATATGTATTTTTATTCTTTTTGATTTTTAATTGCTCTATATAATGTATTAAAGATTTGGTTTTTATAGTCTCATCAAATAATTTAACATCAATCTTTGTAGTTTTCATATGTTCTACTATATATGCTATTTGAAATGAGATTAAATCAATGATAGTATTATTATCATATACATTAAAAATCTGACAGAACTTAAAACTAAAAGATATATTATTCAGTTCTTTGACATAAAAAAGATTGTTTTTTTGATTATTTAAAAGATTTTCAAAAAGTAAATAGAATGTATTTGGTTCATTATATAAAATTTGAATAAAAGTTCTATTTGAAATTTTTTCTTTATTCAAAAATTTAAAAAAATTTCTTTTTATAGATTCTCTCCATGAACTTTTAATCCTAAAAACATCTTCATGTGTATATATTCGCCTATTACCTACAATTCCCCAGATATTCCAAAACTCTTTGTTAAAATCTTCTAGCACTATTACAAACCACCTAATTATTATATTTTCAGTATATAGTCAAATGAATTTAAATTATACTAAATTATGTTCCATAATAACTCAAATTATATTATATTATTAATAAACAATAATATATACCCTGGATTTAATCTTCTGAAGCTGTAGAAATTTGGCCTGATTAATAAACCAAACTTCCAAAATAATACCCTTGGAATGAATCACTTACACTTTAGCTAATACTTTTACATGCTCATATTAGCGAGGCTTCATAGTGGGTAATGCGATACTGTATATTTTTCATATCATTATAGTTATAAGTTATATCATTGATTTGTAGGTCAATGTAAAGTTATATAACTAGACTTAGAAAAAACACCTCAAGTTTGGTTGAGAATCTAGTATCAAACACTACGCCATATCTGCATGTAGTCCATCTTTTTAGCTTCAATTGTTTCCTCTCTCACTACGTCCGCAATGCACCTTTCAAAGGTTTTAATCCAAATAGTTATGGAACATTTTCGGTCTCTTTTTCATTTGTTCACCAAATGGCGTTTATACAAGATACCCTTAAGTAGAATTGTCCTTGTAGATGGTTACTTCGTCAGACACAAGAGAATATGCCTATCTTTTTAACAAGCAGTACTTTATTCTCAACAATTGAGTTGATTAAAAATTTTGTTTATGTTAAAATACAAAATATAAGATTTTATCTTAGTGAAGCTCTTCAGTCGCCAAACAGAGGGAGCTTCATTTACCCCTTCCAAATATAAAAAATCAATAACTAAATTTTTATAAATTATGTATAATGTTTGAGACTTTTGAGTTTGAATAAATTATCGGCATACAATTATCAATCTCAAAAAATACTCTAGGCTCAGCAAGAAAATCAAGTGACCACTTGCTAAGCAGATTAATAATTGCTTTGCCGAGCCTAGAATACTTTTATATCTAATTATGGTAACTATTATATTGATTTTTCTAATCTATGTACATAAAGATAATTTATCTCTAAAAAGTATTGAATAAGTTGTATTTAATTCAATAAAACTTAATAAATTTAATACTCTATACTCCCACAACAAAAAAACTTAAAAAATAAAATTAATTTTAGATTTTTTTGATATACTATTCTATTAATAATTTATATATGGATTTATAATTGTTTGAAGAAAATATTCCCTCAGCTAAAAATTTAATTTGTGCGTTAAGAGACATCGGTTATTCTTTAGAAACTGCAGTAGCCGATATAATTGATAACAGTATTTCTGCTAAAGCAACAGAAATCAATATCTATATTAAATTTGATTTTCAGAATAGTTATATAGCTATCATAGATAATGGTATTGGAATGAATGAAGAAGAGTTAAAAGATGCAATGAAATTAGGTTCTCTTAATCCACTCCAAACAAGACAAAAAAATGACTTAGGAAGATTTGGTTTAGGTCTAAAAACAGCATCTTTTTCTCAAGCAAGTAAATTAACAGTTGCCTCTTCACAAAACTTAAATACATATGCAAGATGTTGGGATTTAGAACACATAATAAAAACTGAAAAATGGGAAATTGAAAATTTAAATAATAAACTCCAAGATATAATAAAAATTAATAAATTACTAAGTTGTGGAACTTTAGTAGTTTGGGAAAAGCTAGATAAACTTATTGAAAAAAATACAAAAAGAAAAGCTGAAGATATTTTTCAAGAAAAGATTGCGATATTAAGAGATCATTTATCTTTGGTTTTTCACAGATACTTAACTGGAGAACCGGGAATAAAGAAAATTGTCATTAAACTTAATAACGACAACCTAATCCCATTCAATCCTTTTGAGGGAGCGGGGAAACCATTTCCAGAAGAAGAATTTAATAATATTAAAATGCAAGCTTATTTATTACCACATCATAGTAAAATTTCATATGAACAATACAAAAAGTTAGAAGGTAAAGATGGTTATTTAAATTCACAAGGATTTTATATATATAGAAATTCAAGATTATTGGTATATGGAACATGGTTTAGATTAATAAAAAAAACAGATATAACAAAACTTGCAAGAGTAAAAATAGATCTTCCTAATTCAGAGGATTTTTCTTGGTCAATTGATGTTAAAAAATCTCAAGCTGTTCCTCCCGATAATATTAAAAATGAATTAAAAAGAACTATTGATAAGATAACTTCACAATCGACTAGAGTATATACAAAAAGAGGTGCTAAAATCTCAAAAAAAGATAATGTATCATTTTGGAATGAATATCATAACCATAATAAGAAAAGTTATAAAATTAATTTGGAACACCCAATGATTAGTGAATTACTAAGTAATCTAGATCTAAAAGATAAAAATTCTGTAAAAGAAATTTTTAGTTATATTGAAGATAACTTACCGATTGACACAATTTATTCTGATATGACAATTCAACCTGAAAATATTAGACAACAAAATATAGAAAAAGAAAAACTCTTAAAATATGCCGAAGACTATTGGAAAATACAAAAAGAAATGGGGAATGAAGATGATATCATCAAAAAAAAGTTTCTTAATACAGAACCATTTAGTCATTTCATTGAGTTTAGTGAGAATTTTGTAAACTATAAACTAGAAAGTTGAAACTTATGGATATAAAAGAAAAACTTATAAATAATGTAATACATGACCTATCCCAAACACCAGACAATAAAACACCTGAATTTATTCGTAAATTAATTGTGCATTTTGCAGCTAATCCTTTAAATCCAATTGAATTACTAGAAAATGAGATTGAAGATATAGCAAAACATATTGAATATATGTTTGGGTTAACAATGGAAGAAGGAACTTTACTAGAATCTAAAGAAGAATTTACTCCTTGGCTTCCAGAAAAAAAAGCTTCAGAAGATTTTGAGCCATATTTTTGGAATAGATATAAAAAGTATCTATTTCAACAACAATTTCCTGACCAAATAATCTCTAGGATAGATGATGTAACAGATAAAATATTAGGTCGCTTAGAAAATCCATCAAAAAAAGGATATTGGAACAGAAAGGGAATGGTTGTAGGACATGTACAATCAGGTAAAACTGCCAACTTTATTGGAGTAGTAAATAAAGCTTCAGATGTAGGATATAAACTAATTATAATACTTGCAGGAATGATAGAAGATTTAAGATCTCAAACTCAAATTAGAGTAGATGAAGGCTACATTGGACAAGATAGTAGTAAAAAAGATAATGTTGATAGATCAGAAACATTAATTGGAGTTGGGAATATTGATCCAAATCGAATACCTATGACATTAACAGACAAGTTCAATGATTTTAAAACAACAACTAACTTTCAACCAAATGAATACAATAATGCAACTATAATAGTTGTGAAAAAGAATACTTCAGTATTAAGAAAATTAAAAGAGTGGCTTAAAAGAAATAATACAAATTTAAACGGAACTATTTCAGATTTACCTTTACTTATGATTGATGATGAAGCAGATCACGCATCGGTTAATACAAATAATCCAGATAAAGATCCTACTGCAATAAATCAGAGAATTAGGGAAATATTATCTTTATTTAATAGAAAATGTTATTTAGCTTACACTGCAACTCCATTTGCAAATATTTTTATTGATCCAGATAATGATGATGATATGTTAAATGATGATTTGTTTCCAAGAGATTTTATATATAGTTTAGAGCCACCAAATAACTATGTTGGTGCAGAAAAAATATTTAATAGTACAGAAGAAATCAATATTATTAGAGAGGTAAATGATATTGAAGATATCCTACCTGTAAGACACAAAAAAGATGCTGACTTTGTAGCCTTACCTGATAGTTTATTTGAAGCCATAAATTCACATATAATTTCTAAAGCTATTAGAATAATTCGAGGTCAGAATAAAAAACATCATTCAATGTTAGTTCATGTTTCGAGATTTAAAGATGTCCAAAAACAAGTTTATGGATTAATTGCACAGTATAAACAAAATATGTTAAACAATATTAGGTCATATTATAAGTTATCATTTGAAGATGCTATAAAAAATGGTTATATTGTTAACCTTTATAATACTTGGGAAAAAGAATATAGAAATATTCATTCAAATTGGGGAGAGATTCAAGACTTACTTTTAGAAGCTTGTGGTCCAATGCAGACTATGTTGATTAATGGTGATTCTGACGATAATTTGGATTATGCTATTTATAAAGAAAATGGCTTAAATGTTATAGCTGTTGGTGGAGATAGACTATCAAGAGGTTTAACACTTGAGGGTTTAGCAACAAGTTATTTTTATAGAAATACATCAATGTATGATACTTTAATGCAAATGGGTAGATGGTTTGGTTACAGAGATGGGTATCATGATTTATGTAGAATTTACTTAACTCCTATGACTGAAGCATATTTTAGTCATATTGCAGAGGCAACAGAAGAATTAAGAGATGAATTAAAAGAAATGTTTGCAAAAGGTTTAACACCTAAAGACTTTGGAATTAAAGTTAGAACTCATCCTGGGTCACTTTTAATTACTGCAAAAAATAAAATGAGGACAGCTACAATAGTTAGAAGAAAGGTTAATTTTAAAGGAAAGTTATTAGAGTCAGATAAACTTGATTTAAAACCTGATAATAGGAAATTTAATTTCAACTTACTTAATAATTTTGTTTCAAATTTATTAAAACTAAAAAATATAAATAAGAACAAACAAAATAACTATGTCTTTGAAAATATACCAATTGAATATATTATAGATTTTGTTTTTGATTTTAGAAACTATAAGAATTCTCATATGACAGAAACACAACCTTTAGTAGCATATTTAAAAAATGCACAAGCCGCTTTTGAAAACTGGGATGTAGTTATAGTTAGTAATGAAAAAGAAAAAACCACTACAACTTTATCTGGATTAGATATACATATTCAAAGAAGAACGGTTGAAAAAAAAGAGCCTCATTATAAAGAAAATGATTTTATTGAAATTACCAAAAGAAGAAGAGTAGGTAATATATATGCTGAAATGGCAGGAATGAGTGAGGATGAATTATCAAATGCAATTGATGAACATATTAAAACAAATAATATGAAAAAAAAAGATTTTAAAATAGCATCTTTAAATGGTAGATTCTTAAGAAAAAATAGAAGTAAGCCATTGTTAATGCTACATCTTATTAATTCTTATACTGATATAAAAGATGATAATACACTTGTAGAGAAAGATTTATTTGCATATGGAATTAGCTTCCCATTAAAAGGTCCTGATATAGAAGAAGTTGAGTTTGCTGTAAATACTACATATATTAAAAACCAATACACTGGATACGAAGATGATGAAGAATAATCCTTGGAAAGAATTAACTCAAGATATTAACTTTAAAAGATGTGATCCTCTAAATAAGTTTGATTTTTTTTGGGGACTAAATCAAAATAAAGAATATTTGTTTTTATTAGAACATAAAAATTTTGAAGATTGGCCAAATAAGAAATTGTCATTTAATGAAATTGAGATTGAACAGTACCAATTACAATCAGGTTTTAGAATTTTATTAACTCTTAAAATGTTAAATGATTGGGATATTTTTTATACTTTGTGTGATGATATTTTAAGTTTATCAAAAGAAATAGATGATGAAAAAGTTTTATTAACTGCAATGCATAATCGTTTGCAAAGATGGCAAAAGATGTTTAGAAAAACTGGTAAAAAACTACTTACAGAACAAGAACAACAAGGATTAATGGGGGAACTTTTTTTTCTAAAAGAGTATTTGTTTAATCATTATTCTTCTCCTTTAGCATTATCTTTTTGGAGAGGACCTATAGGTGATAAACAAGATTTTGGAATAGGGAATACTAGTATAGAAGTAAAAACGAAGTTAGGTACAACTTCTTCAGAAGTACATATAAGTTCAATTGAACAACTAAATTTTCAAACAAAATCTGCATACTTATTTGTTTTAACTTTAAATAAGTCAGAAGAAAACTCATATAGTTTATCTTCATTAATTAATAGTATTAAAGAATTAATTGAGGATTATGAATCTATTGAATTATTTGAGTCTCTTTTATTGGAAATGGGTTATATAGAATTACCTGAGTACAATGAAAGATTTTATGCTTTTATTAAAAATATGTTTTATGAAGTTGATGACAATTTTCCAAGATTAACTTTTTCAAATACTCCTAGTGGAATTTCTAGTATCAAATATACAATTGATCTAAATACATGCAGTAAAAATATTCTAGAAGAGGAAAAAGTAAAAGAAAGGATTTTTAATGTCTAGCCAAATTGAACTTTTTAGAGAAAATTATCTACAAGATATCTTTAACTCTTCTGAAGTTAATAATGACTTTTATGAAAATGTTTTTACAGAAAAATATGCTAAAGAGTTACAAGAAATTGGAGAGATTGATGAAGAGATTGAAATATCATATTGGTATGAAACAGGAATAAAGGTTAATGGATATTCGTATGATGAAGATGAACAAATATTAAATTTATTTGTAACAGTTTTTAGTCAAGATATCTCTGAAAAAAGTCTTACAAAGACAGAAATTAATCAGGCTTTTAATAGATTGGAAAAATTTTATAAAAATTCTTCAGATAAATCTTACTATTCAAAACTTGAAGAATCAACACCAGTATATGATATCTCTTATATAATTCATAAAAATAAAAGAAACTTTTCAAAAATTCGTTTTTATCTTCTAAGTAATAAGATTATAAGTGAAAAAGCAGAAACACCTCCAAGTGTTGTTCTTGATGAAATAGAATATTCATATAGAATATGGGATATAAGCAGATTATTTAGAATGAATTCTTCAAAGCAGCAAAGAGAAGACATTTTAATAGATTTTGATGAGATATCTGAAACACCAATTTATTGTTTACCAGCACATTTAAATACATCTAATTATGAGTCTTATTTATTAGTTTTACCTGGAACAATATTATCAAAACTATATGCGGATCATGGATCTAAACTTTTAGAGCAAAATGTTAGGACTTTTTTACAAGCACAAGGAAAAGTAAATAAAGGAATTAGAAATACAATACTAAAAAAGCCTGATAAGTTTTTTGCTTATAACAATGGTTTAACAACTATTGCAGAAGAAATTATTACTGAGCAAACTAAAGGTGGCCTAAAAATAAAGAAATTAAAAAATTTACAAATAGTAAATGGGGGACAAACATCAGCATCTATTTATAGAGCACTAATAAAAGATAAGGCTAAAGATCAATTATCTAAATTATTTGTACAAGTTAAACTTACAATTGCTCCATTTGATTTGGTTGATGATGAAAGCGAAGATACTAAATTTGTACAAAAAATTTCTGAATATGCTAATACTCAAAATAAAGTAAATGCAGCAGATTTCTTCTCAAATCATCCATTTCATGTTCGTATGGAAGAGTTTTCTAGAAGAGTTTATGCAAAAGATGCAACTGGAGGGCATCGAGAAACAAAATGGTTTTATGAACGAGCTAGAGGACAATATAAAGATGAGCAAGCATTTAAAACACCTGCAGAGGTTCAAAAGTTTTTAAAAGAGTATCCCAAGAAACAACTTATTACTAAAACAGATTTTTCTAAATATGAAAATGTTTGGGAAGGTATACCAGATGTTGTTGCTAAAGGAGCTCAATATAGTTTTGTAGAATATGCAAAAGAGATTGGTAAGAAATGGGAAAAAGGTGAAGCCGAATACAATGAATTTTACTATAAATCAGCTATTGCGAAAGCTATAATATTTAAAGCTACTGAAGATATCATTTCAAATTCACCTTGGTATGATGGTGGATTTAGAGCTCAAACGGTAGCATATTCTATTTCATATTTAGATCATATTATAAAACAAAAAAATAAATATTTTGATTTTATGAATGTTTGGGATAAACAAAAAATTAGTTTCGCTACACAAGACTTATTAAAAGTTATAACAAAAACTGTATATGAAGATCTTACTAATCCACCAACTGGAGTGGCAAATGTTTCTCAATGGGCAAAGAAACCTGGATGTTGGCAAAGTGTACAAAAAATACAAATTGAAATACCCTCTGAGTTTATGAATGAACTTTTAGATAAAGAAGAATTTTCTGAAGATAAAAAGATTGCTAAGAAACAACAAAAGCAAGACAATGGAATAGAAGCTCAAAAGAAAGTATTTGATCTTATTAAAAATAAAAAGTGGCAAGAAATTAAGAGTTTTGCAATTGATAATAATGAATTAACAGCATATGAAATAGGATTAATTGATAAAGCAATTATAATGCACAATGATATTACAAATAAAGAAAAAGTATCTATTGACTTAATGAACGCAGTTTATAGATTAGAAGATATAGGTTTAGAAATTTAGAATGAAAAAGAATACTAAAAATCTATGGACAATTGAAGAATTAGATGAGTCTGTAAAAGCCTATGTTGATATGAGAAATAAGTACTTGAATGATGAAAATTTTATTAAAAAAAAATATTATGAGGAATTAGTAGAAAAATTTGGTAGAACAATAAAATCATTTGAATATAGGATGCAAAATATATCATATGTTTATACTTTAATGGGAAGAGATTATATACCTGGATTAAAGCCAGCAAGTGGAGTTAGTCCAGGACAAATTGATACAATTCAGAAATTAATTACTAAATATGAAAATTTTATAAGTAGAGAAAATTTAATTTTTAATTCTGAAATCTATAAGTATGAAAATATTAATGAAGATACTATACCTGAAGGTAATAAAATCCCTAAAAGAGAAAATGTTGAAGTAACCAATTTTAAAAGAGATCCCAAAGTTGTTGCTTGGATATTGAAGAATTCTAAAGGAATTTGTGAATGTTGTAAAAAAGCTGCTCCTTTTGAAAAAGAAGATGATTCTTATTTTTTAGAGGTACATCATTTAAAACTATTGTCTGATGGAGGAAGTGATACAATAGATAATGCAATTGCAGTATGTCCTAATTGCCATCGAGAATTACATTATGGTAAAAATAGAAAAAATTTAATAAATGAAATTTATAAAAATATAGAAAGATTAATGAGGTAAAAAATTTTATGAGAAACAAATTGATAAAGGTATAGATTTAATTTATACTAAAGAAAATAAAACATTACTAGTTCAATGCAAGAACTATAGTAAGCCTAAATCAACAACCTATGATATTTAATAGTCATGCGATGAAATACATAAAAGAAAAGAATTTAGAACTTAAATATGTGTTACTTAATAAAGAAGTATTAGATATTTCAGCTTTAAAAACGTTGATTAATGATTATTATAATTGCAAATATATTATAATTTAAATTATAAAAATAATAGTGGGAATTGATGGAAGATTTAGAAAGAATATTACAACATATTGACCAAAATTTGTATGAAGAATATAATTCATTATTAAAAGACTTAACAAGTGATATCTATCCCTGTATTAATGAAGCTCTAGCTGTTAAAAATGGAATTTATACTAATCATGATAAGAAACATTTTGATTTAGTTATAAAACAAGCAGGTTATTTATTAAGAGCAGATGAAATTCTAAAATTAGCAAAAGAGAAAGCATTTGATTTATTAAGTAATGAAGAAAAAAGAGTTTTCTTTTTTCAGAATTCACTGGAACTATTTATATTACTATGTTCTATTAGAGTTCATGATATAGGCTTAATCATCAATAGAGAAGACCATAGTACTAATATATTATATACACTGAATATTTTAAAAATTATGAAAATTAAAATAGCTAGTCTTAGATTAATATCAGAAATTGCTTCTGCTCATACAGGTAACTCTTTAACTGGAACTAAAGATACAATAAAAGATTTAGAAAAAATTACACAAATAGATAGTAAATATATTAGACCTCAAATGTTAGCTGCAATTGTAAGATTTTCTGATGAATTAGAAGAAGGTGAACATAGAACAAATCTATCTCAACTTAAATTTGAAAATATACAAAAAGAAAATATTGTATTTCATAAATATTCATTATCAATGAGTAATTTAAGTATTTCTCATGAAGACAGTACACTTAATTTAACATTTGAAATAAGTGAAAATGAAAATGAGATTTATATAAAACCAAGTGGTGATAAAGTTACATTACTTGAGGAAATTTACAATCGATTACAAAAATTAGAAGTAGAAAGAAAATATTTCCAAAGATTTATGTGTAATTCATTCAATATAGAAAAAATTAATGTGAAAATACATCTAGTTGATGAAGAATATTTCAATATATTAAAAACTATTTCAATAAGTACTACTGATAGTTATCCAAAAATTGAAGCTTTTGGACTTGAAGATTTATATGAAGAAATAGAAAAAAATAAAGGTGATGCATGACAAATCCATTTTCAGTAGTAACTCCAGAAAATATAACATCAGATGATATAAAAAGTTTATTTGTAGAAAGTATTGATTTTAAAAGCTTAGAAAAAAAAGGACATACTTTTATACATGGACATAGAGGTTGTGGTAAAAGTATGGCTTTACAAGTATTAAGAAGTAAAAATTATATAAAATACAAAGGTTTTGAAAATATTAAAGATTTGCCTTTTATTTGTATTTATATTCCAATTAAAAGATCCGTATTAGCATCAACTGAATTAGAAAGGTTAAAAAATGATATATTAGAAAAATATTTTGCAGAACATATGCTTTGTTTACATTTTGCTATTAATATATGTAAAGAATTAATAGATTTTATTGATTATAAAATATCATTAGATGAAAAAGAAATAAACGTATTTAAAAATAAAATTGGACTTTTAGGTTTTGATGTTTCAAATTTAAATAATGATTTTATTTTAAAAGATTTGTTAAATTTATTTGAACTTAACTGGAGTAAAGACAACTTAATAAGAAGAAAAATGTCCATTGCAAGAAGACCAGAAGATATTTCTGAACCATCAATATTGACAACTTATCATGACTTCTTATTACCTTTAATAAAATTTTTGAAAAAATTTGATAAAAATCGAGTTTTAAATAAAGATATACTTTTATTAATTGATGATGCTGATAATTTACCTCTAGTTTTTACTGAAATATTAAATGAATGGGTTTTATATAGAGATACTGAAAATATTAGTTTTAAAATTTCTACCCAATTGAAATATAAAACATTTAGAACAATTTCAAATAGTAGAATTGAAAAACCTCATGATTACAATGAAATTATTTTTTCTTATGTAGTTTCATCAGAAAAAAAGAAAGAATATACAAATTTTGTAAAAGATATAGTAGAAAAGAGGTTAAAGACAATTAATATTGATTCAACAGCATATGAATTTTTACCAGAGAAAAAATCACAAGTAAAAAGAATACAGGAAATTAGTGAAGAATTTAAGAAAAAATGGCATGAAGGAAAAGGAAAAGGAAACCAAGTAAATGATGATGCATATAGATATGCACGTTCAGATTATATTAAAGAATTAGGTGGTAAGCGTAAACAAAAATCTAACTATAGTTATTCTGGATTTAAACAATTAGTAAATATTTCTTCTGGAATAATTAGACATTTTTTAGAACCTCTATCAAAAATGTATTCTGAACAACTTTTAAAAAATCCAAAAAATTTAGAATTTATTGAAAGTTCAATTCAAGATAATATAATAAAAAGAGAATCAGATAATTTTTTTACTTCTCAGTTTGAACATTTAGAAAAAGAGATAACAAATAACAATGTTCATGAAGAAAAAATTATAAGATTAAAAAATTTTATTACTGCTATAGGACAAAATTTTCATTATATTCTTTTATCAGACTTATCAGAAAGAAGAGTTTTTTCATTTACAATTAGTGATGAAAAAAATATTACAACTGAAATTAAAGAAATTCTAAAACTTGCAATAGAATATGGATTGTTATATGAATCTAAAATTGGGAAAAAAAATTCTCCTGGAAGAACTGAATTATATATATTAACAAGAGTTCTTGCACCATATTTTAAACTCGATCCTAATGGTTTTTCAGGGTATCAATCATTAACGACAGAATGGATTAAATGTGCATTAACAAATCCAAACCAAAAATTAGCTAAACTTCGACAAGAAGATAATAACAGCTTAAAAAACATTCAACCTACACTACCAGGTTTTTAAGGATTTTTTATGAATATGAAAATTAGACCAATTGATATAAACTTTGAAAGATCTGATGTATTACTAGTTTGTATGAGTTTTGAAAAAGAGAGATGGAAAAAGTATTTATTAGAAAATTCTTATAAAAAATATATAATTTTTTATAATGAAGAATTTATAAATAATTATCAAGATGAAATGGACTTTTTTCATGATAAGGAAAAGTTTATTTTTGTAAAAACATCAATTAGTGATCCATTAAATACTATAGATAATTATATAGATTACATATTAGATTTTGAAAACTCTACAATGGATTTAGATTGTTCAACATTTACACATGAACATTTAATGATAATTTTAAAAGTTTTAAGTCATATAAAAATTAATTCTTCAATAAATTTAATTTACACAAGTATGAAACATTATTTAACATTTCAAGAATCAGGCTGGTTAAGTAAAGGAGTTAAAGAAATAAGAAACATTATAGGATATTCAGGTAATTTATTGCCATCAAAAAAACTTCATTTAATATTGTTAGTTGGTTTAGAAAATGAAAGAATTCAAAAAATCATACAAGAATATGAACCTTATAAGATATCAGTTGGTAAAGGTTCTTTTGAGTCAAGTTTTACAAATGAACTTTCTAAATATAATGATACTCTACATGAAAAAGTTGATAAATTTACTAAAAATATTATTAGTGATTTAGATAATATTGATAATTTTGAATTTTCATGTAATAACGCTGAAAACACTTATAAGACATTAAATAAAATTATAAATAATAATAAAGAATTTAATAATGTAATTATAGCTGCTAATTCAAAGATATCTACAATTGGAGTTGCTAAAATTGGCTTAATGAACGAAGATATCCAAATCTGCTATGCACAACCTATTGAATATAATACTGACAATTATACGAAAACATTTAATGAATTTAAATTCTACGAATTAAGTTTTATCGATGAATAAGCAATAATTTTATCAAATATAGTTTTCCCTAATAGAGGGGGAACTGCATTTCCAATTTGCTGCTGTTTATAACTTAGTGGTCCCTCAAAAATCACATGATCAGGAAAACTTTGTAATCTAGCAGCTTCTCTTAAGGAAAGACCCCTATCTTCTTCAGGATGAATAAGCATGCTCTTTCTATAGTTAGCTATTACAACTGAAGGTTGAGATGAATCGAGTCTTTTATAAATACCACTATGCATATTTTTGGTATTTGAATAATTTTGCATAAGATGAGAGGGAATATCTTGCCAGTTTTTACCTGGTCTAATATATTTATATCTTTCTATAACATAGTCTTTATTTCTACTTATTAGATTTTGAGTTGGTGCTTTAGCTTTTTCTCTCATAGTTTTTAAATATAAACTATCTGCATTTTTTGTATAAGAACATATTTCTCTATGTTCTCCATTTTGAAGCCCTTTTGGTAAATCAGATAGTGCTTCACCTACTGTAACAATAGATTTCTTTTTTAGTGAACTAAAATCAAATTTAATACCATTCTTATTGCCTACGATAAAAAACCTATTTCTTTTTTGTGGAACTCCAAAATCTGAGGCAGTTAATACAGATGAACTTGTTTCATAACCTAATTTTTTAAATTCTTCCTCTATATTTAGAGCAAATTTTCCTTTATCAAAAGATTTAAACCCTTCAACATTTTCAAATAGAAACCATTCTGGTTCCAATTCTTTTAAGAATCTATAATATTCTTTAAACATCCAGTTATTTGGATTATCCAAATTTCTTGTTTTTGTATTAGCAATAGAAAAACCTTGACAAGGAGGACCACCCATAAGTATAAATGGAAACTTCTTAGTATGTTCTAGAGGATTTACAGTTCTTATATCTTGATTTAAAACCGTAGCTTTTTTATGATTTTTTTTAAATGAATCTGCAGCATGTTTATCAAATTCTACAGCAAGAATTGTTTTAATACCGGCCATTTCTGCACCAATACTCAATCCGCCTGCTCCACTAAAAATATCTACTGCACTCTTCATTTAACCTCTTATTTATCTTAGAACCAAAAACTTATTATATTTAAAAATAGCTGCAATATTTCTTAAACATAAAATATAATATGTCTCAAAATTTCTTATATTAATTATATAAATCTTTGAATATAAAGTACTCTAAATTTCTAGATTCTATCTAACCAAAGCATCCCTAATCTGCTCATCAGTAGGTCTAATATAACCTAGTGTTGTACTAACATTCTTATGACCAATAAAATTAGAAATAATCTTCACATTAATAGATTTACTTCCCATTTCTGTAATTAATCCTTGTCTAAATGAATGTGAAGTAAATCCAGATCCAAGTATCTCTTTCATTTTGGAATTGACCTGTTGTATAAAAACAATATTATTTATCTTGTCTTTTTTATTCACACTTTTATAGATAACTCTATTTTCATCATCTTCACTGGTAAAATCAAATACCTTCTCAATTTCTTTTTTAAATGAAGTTGATAAATATATTTTTCTCTCACTAGAAGTTTTAGACACATAAACTTTTATCATTCCTTCATCAAGCAAATTTTTTACATCTTTTATTTTTAATTCCTGAACCTCATTTAATCTCAAACCAGAAAAATATAAAAAAATAAATGTTCTAAGTAAATTGTCTCTTGTATTTTTTCTAATAGATTCATCACCTCTAATATATGACATTAACTTTTTAAACTCAATCTCTGTAATACTCTCTTTTATTCTTTTGATTTTCTCAGCCATTTTTAAAAACCTTATAATTTATTAGATATATAAACATTTTATTATGTTTTAAAATTTCTATTTTCATTTTTTTATTTGTAAACACTATAAAAACTCAATACCTTATAAAATATAGTATTTTATAGGGTCTTGAAATTTATTATGAAGTTTTCTATTATCATTCATATCATTCAAATCCAAACTTTCAATATCAAATTCTAAATCAACTATAATATTTTTAAAATATTCAATGTTTTCAATTTCACTTGCATCTACATTATTTACAATTAATTTTAAATATCCTCCAGCTTCACACCAGGTTTTATAAATCAATCTATGATTAGAACAAAGATGTTCATCTTTTGAACTAGAACATTTAACTTTTATATCTTTTAATAAACACATATCAATCCTTTTTATTTATTTGTTTTATAAAATGCAGCTTCAATGAAGACAAAGAGAATATTAAAATAATTGTTAATATAAAAAATACAATATAAGTATGCAGTGACAAATAGTAGTAAAATAAACCAACTGCAAATATAGAGCTTAGTAAATACATATTTATAAACTTGTTTTCATAGTAAAGATTACTATATATCTCTTTTTTATTCATATTTTTTATATTTGAAATAATCTTATGGTTGTATATAGTTACTTGAATAACTATAAGTAGATAACTAACAAGTAATATAATCTCATCTATTTTCATATATTTGATGTAATAAAAGATTTAGAGAAGAAAAAATAGTTTTTTAATTCTCTTCACTTTTTTTATCTTTCATAGTTTCTTTCCAATCATCCTTATCAATAATGCCAACTCCCACTCCAATTGATATAAGGCAAAAAACTAAATATATAAGAGCAAAGCTTACATCACTTGAACTTTTTACATAGTTTTCAAATGCGACAATATATAAAAAATAGAAAAAACCAATTATTAATGCAAGGGCACTACTAACTGTAATAAGTATATAAAATTCTTTAAAATACTCATTCATTGTTTTATAAAATTTACAAGACATAAATCACTCCTTTATTAAACATTTTGATAATTCAAAGATATTATCACCATCAGTTATTAAATTAGACTCTTTTTTATAGTACTTATACCCTTTTGTAGAAGATACTACTTTATTATCACAAATAAGCTCTTGGCTATTTTCAAATGCAATAGCTACTTTATCAACTCTATTTTTATCTATACTATGAGTAAAATATAAAATTATATAAACAGCAATTAAAAATATAAGACCTTTTACATATGTATAAAACTTCTTTTTTTCTTTTTCACACTCAATATCTTCAGACATAGTTACTCCTTTTATTTATTAACTTGATAAACAGGTTTTGTTTGTGAAAAGTATGCTATTGCAAAAGCTATAACTATAAGTCCAATTACACAAAATGGAATAAATAAAATAGCTTGAATAATAGTAAATACTAAACCAAATAAAAATTTTGTACTTTTAATATTATAAATAGCAGTTCCAAGAAATATTAAAAAAGAAATAACCATTACAACTATTCCATTTAATATGTCTTTCTCATCTTTTAAAGAACTAATGTACCATTCATATCCAATATAAGCAGATGCATAAATAGTCATATATATTCCAAATGTTGTTTCAGTAAAAAACTCATAGCTATATTTTTTATATGCATATTCATTTAATTTCATCATTAATCCAAATAGCAAAAATAGAGCTATTGCTACTGCTATAATTTTAAGTACTAGCATTTTTATTCCTTTTTTAATATTCATAATAAATGAATACTAAATAATTATATTAATATATTATGAATTTTAGTACTATAAAACTTATATTATTCTTATATTATTAATAATATTTATATTAAAAGTATATTTATTCATATATTATTAATCTTTTTACTAAGCAATTTAATTGTAAAATCTATTAAAGGAATTAAATGGCATACCATAAAGTTGTATCTAAGTTGATGGATTTTAGTATTAATAGTTACTATATATGGAAGAAAGAGGACAGACCAATAATCTCTTTACTTCATAAATATTTAACTGAAAAAGATATAGAAGAATTCTTAGAAACTGGTTCAATATCAAAGTTTGACAATATCCAATATTCAAAAGAAGATATATACCAAGAGTATTTGATGTTTATAGCAAATTTTACTAATCAAGAACTATTAATATTTTTGAAACTAATTAAAAAAAATCAAGAGAATCTTTCATCCTTCTCTCAAAATTTTATAAAAGAAGTTATAAAATTTAAATGTGAGGAAGATATAAAAGTAAAACTAATTGAAGAGTATAGTAAAGTTATTGATAAAAATAAACTATTTTATTTAGGCTTGAATTTATTAATAAAAGAAGAATTTAGAGGATTTTATAATTATGTTAAAAATTATGAGATTCATATGCCTCTATTCCATATTATAGAATATTTGAATGCATTTAAAGGGATTAAAGTAAAAAATATAGAAGAATATTTCCCTCAATTAAAAGATTCTGAATATGTAAAAAAGTGTGAAGAAGAAGAGGATTATCAATCATTAGATTTTTCTGATGAATATTATGACAAGTTGTTGAAGTTGTTATAAAATAAGATCATCTATACAAAACAAATTTTTAAGCTTTAGGGAATAATTCAGGGATAATCTCTGCTGCAAAATGTGAGTTTAACCTAATCCTAATAGGGCTTGAAGGTTCACTAGATTGCACATATCCTCTTTCTTCTAATTCTTTTACTATTTTTATTGCCGTTGGCTTACTAACTCCCAATATATCTTTAACACTATTTCTAGGTATTTCTCCTTGAACGAGAAGGGTTTGGAATATTATATTTGAATGTTTGGGTAGAGGTTTTATATTAAAATACATATTCTGCTCTGCAAACTTTACATAATTTGATATTCTTGATGAAATTTGGTCAATTCTAATCACACTTGACATATAACTAATTTGATCTAATGCAATATCTAACATAAACTCTAAAAAATAGACAAGACCTTTTAATGATAAATTTCCTCTGCCATCATTATATCCACCTCTATAAGGTTCATCAGCTTTTGATAATGCATTTTGGTATCCATCTATATTTCTTGCTAATCCTCTTGATAAATTCCATAGTCCATAACCATCTAAATTTATTCTTTGAAATAGGTAGTCTAAATATAATCTAGAAATTCTTCCATTGCCATCAAAAAAAGGGTGAATATAAACTAATCTATGATGTGAACATAAAACATTAATTAATTTTATTGTTTTAGTACTTGGTATACATTGATTATATAAAGTTTCAAATTCATTAAAACAAGAGTTTAATTCGTCATCTGAAGGTGGGATATGTAACCCTATTTTAACAGCTCCATCTCTAAGCTCTCCTGGTACCATTGAAACTGATAAGTTTCCATGTTTTATATCAAGAGTATGTTTCATTTCATCTTTTGAATAGAATTTTTCATGGATATCAAGAATAGTATTTTTTGAAAATAGTTTATCTTCACTATCATCTAAAGCTTTTTTTTCAAGATATTTCTGTACTTCAATATGAATTAAAGACAACTGTTGTAAATTTTTTTCTTTAGCGTCACTTGAAAAATCTTTTTTCATGGCTCTTTCAATATCTATAGGGTGGGTACCTTCAGATTCAATTCTGTTTGAGTAATAACTATTTGTAATTCTAAGTAACTCTTTTAAAGCACTAATAAAATGAATATTGTGTCCACCTGTTAATTTTGCACTTTCAATCACAACTGTTTCAGCTTTTTTCAAAAGGCTAT
Organism: Halarcobacter sp.; assembly: GCF_963676935.1. NCBI lineage: Bacteria > Pseudomonadati > Campylobacterota > Epsilonproteobacteria > Campylobacterales > Arcobacteraceae > Halarcobacter > Halarcobacter sp. The sequence continues at coordinate 80,018 of NZ_OY781470.1, read as the reverse complement.
TATCTATTTTTATTTCATTTGTTTCTGGAATTATAGGAGTAATAAACATTTTAATATTCCTTTATTTTTTATAATATATTTTACCTCAAATTTTACCTAAGTTCTTACCTATTTTTATATCAATAGAATACCTTTAAATTGTATCTTATCATAAAATCAGAATTAAAACAATAAATTTATATTTTATTAAAATTTTACCTCTATTTTTACTTGAAAAAACAATTCAAATAACCAAGTATTCTAAATCTTTTAGTTCATATAGGAAATTCAGATAAAATGAATAATCTCAAGAAGTAATGATGTACCAAAATAGAATTAATTATGATAAATAATGTTCAGTAATACTAGCTCTATAATGTTTCATTTCCCAAGAAACTCCTTGCATAGCTTGTTCATATGAGTAACCACATTGTTGATATTCCCTTACCCTCCTTCGACAAAATGCCCAACGAAAACCGTGAGAACCATTTTCACTTTCTTTAGACATTAAGCAAGCTTGCCTAATGTCATTTGCATACTTTTGATATTTAATTCTAAAACTATTAACATTTTTATCTATAAAATATTGTTCCAACAGCCCATATGTCTTTATTGAAACTGCAATATCCCCAACCTTACCTCCTTTTTCTTTTGTTTCAATAACTCCAATTTCTTTTTTTGTAATATCATCAATATTTATTCCTTTTAATTGAGATCTATTTATTAAAGTAACTCCCTCACTTCTTGCTCCACCTTCTAACTGCATTAGTGCAGCTAGTTGATGATTATAATATTCAAGATTTTCAATTATTCGATAGGGATTTATATATGCTCTAGATTTTTTTATATCAGAAACAAATTTTATTTTTTTTGAAGCGGATAAAAGTCTTTTTAGTTTACTAAAATCATACAATATTGGATTATCATATTTTTGTTTTGAATATTTATTTAAGGTAAATTCTAATTTCACCATTGCACTTACAATTTTTTCAGCATACTGTTTTGCGGGATAATACTCAATTTTATAAAGATAATAAGCCTCTACATGTTCGTATGTTATTAATTCACAGTTTTTTAGCTTCCAGTGTTCTCTTAAATAGTTAAATAAGTTATTCCAAACTCTTCTGTATGTTTCCATACTTTTATATGATGCAATACAATTAAAATGATTGTGATCTGGATTTATTCTATCAATCTTTTTTGCACCTTCTACAAAAATCACTTTTGCAAGAATTGACGTTTGATAATAAACAGAACCCCTCATTTATCTCCTTTATCGTTTTTTTCTCCCGCCGCATATACAGGTATGTGTTGAGTCAATCTACTTTTTATTTGCTAATGAAGTATCAACATTAGTTCAATCTTTAGCTCATGAATGCTTGCATAACTTAATAAATCATGTCTTTACAGTTTTGCGAGAACTGATGAAACTCACCCTTCTTTGAAGGCACTCTATTTTTAATGTAGTTTGTTTAAGCCAAATAGAATAACTCTTAAGTCAAACCCAATTTTTTTAGCAATGAATTGAAACATTGTCTTATTTTCATAAGAAAAATAAAACCTTATACTATCATGAATTTTGTAAACTATTTACCTATTTTGTTTTATAGAATTACTAGAAACTTATTTTTTCTTCCGTTTCCTATTTTCTGATTAAATAGCTATAAGTACTAGGAATTCAGAGTTTAAGAATAATAAAACTAAAATAGTTTACACTATATTTTACTTTCAAATTTACACATTGTTTACACTCATGTTTACATCATTCGTATATTATAAATACTATAATAGGTGGGAATGAAGCTAATAGTGCGAGTTTATACATTTGTGCAGGTGAATATAAAGGTGGAGGGTTAACCCTTCATCTTGATGGAAACTCAATTTTTAGTGATTCTAGGCATGAATATCATGTTGGGGCTAGGTTAAAGTTTATCTATTAAGAAGTATCACAACTGATAACTTCAAAATTAATTTTTAATCCAAAATATTTAATGGTCTTTAATTAAGGGGGAAGGAGTGTTAAATCCCCCTTTATAATCTTAGTTCCATTTCTCTAATATTTTCTCTTAATCTTGTATTCTCTTTTTTCAAAACTTTTATTTTTTCTTCAAGTTTTTTTCTTTCATCAAGTGTGTTTTTTATGGCAACAGTAAGTAATGAAATGCCATGAAGATGATTCATAATCGTTTCTGTAGTGTCTTTTAGAGGATGCAAAGTTAGATCTATTCGTTTTAATTGATCTCGACTTAAATGCAATTTTCTACTAAGATTCTCAATATCATTGTTGTGCGCAAGTAATATCTCATCTATACTTTTTTTGATTTTTTTTCTTTCATTTACGAGAAAATCAATAAAAATTCTTTTTATATTGTTTCTAATTATCACTGCACTCATTATTAGTGTGATAATATATATAATTCCATATAATGCTGAATTATAATCCATTTTTTAACTCCTCATATACATTTTTTATATATTGGTGTGAGACATTTTGTCTATATTTTGTCTTAAAAATTAATGAAATATCTCTCCAACTAAAACTTTTTTCTCTCAACTTTTGTATGATTGAAAATCTATCTACTATTGCATCATATTTTTCTTTTCTTGGTGCTTTCTTCAATGATTTTAATTCAAGAGCAGTGATGTGTGCAATTTCATTCAATGATTTACTTTTGTTTTTTTTATTTAGATAATCAAGCTTGTCATGGATATCTTTTACTGCTAGTATAAAAGACATGTAATCAAGTATTTCATTTTTTTCATTGACATCTTGTTTCAGTTTAAAGAAATAATTTCTTTTTTCTTCAAATATTTTTAGTTTTATTTCTTCACTTTGTCTAGAGAACCAATTAATCATTTTTTTTTGACTGTCATCGTTTAATTTTAGCTTTAATTCTAGATCTTTCAATATACACTCTTTATTGAATTTTTTAAAATCCACCGAACTAAATTGTCTATTGAAAATAACGTTCCTTTAATAGGATCAATAAACAATCCTTGTTTCCTGTATTCTGATATTGTTCCAGCTTTTACGCCCATAAGTTTAGCGATTGAATTTTGATTAATTACATTGCTATACCTACTAACATAATCACTTTTCTTTATTTGTCTTACAACCCATTCATGTTTATTTGCAACGCTTATTTGAGTAATCGATTCACATACATATATTATAGGATAAAGAACTCTCGCTCCTTTTTTCACCTGTATATATTGGATAAAATGTTTTCCATCAATACGTAATGAATTTAATGTTGACTCTGATGAGCCACGGCCTAAAATTAATGACAATTCAAATTCATTAACAGTTACCCTATTTTGCAAGAGAGGATTATCTAATATAATTTCTTTCCATTTTGTATCTGGATTAATTTCACTGTAACTATTATTAATTACAGTGGATTTATATTTTATTTTATCTACAATTTCAATATTTTCGGTTATACTTTCCATCTTGTCTCCTAATGTCTTTAAATGTATTTTAAAGCATTAAATATTAAAAAAGACTTAAAATGTATTTTATTGTACATTTTAAAATAAATGTAATGAAGGTTATTTAGAATGAATATAAATGATGTATTTGAAAAACTATTTGATTATTTTAAAGTTTATACAATAAAAGATTTAGCAAATGCAATTGAAACACCTGAACCTACAGTTTCGAAATGGAAGCAACGTTCTGCAATATCACCAATTAAAAAAAAATGTAAAAAATTAGGTATATATGATCATATATTTCGTGAAATAGATTCTTTCTCTGAATCAGATTTTTTCTACACAATTAATAATACCTTATATAATTTTGAAATTGCATCCCTTATTTCGTTATATTTTATTTTGAACAAAACAAATATTAATAGTTATGATTCCTATTGTTCATATAATATGGAAAAAAATGATATTAAACAAAATATATTCAACTTTATTAAAAGTGAATTTAAAGAGTTTGGATTTAATTTAAAAAATGACATGTTTACAACACGAAAGGGAAGATATAAACTTAATGAAGACTTTAAATATTTTCTGAGTAAAGACAAAATAGATTACATCTTTGAGAATAAAGAACAATTTAAAGAATCTATAATATTTCTTATTGAAAAGAAGAGATCTTTTACATTAAGTTGGAAATAGGTTGGAATTAAAATTTGAATCAAATAAAAAAGCCCGATATAAAAACTCCAAAGAGTCCATTATATCGAGCTTTTAAATGGCACGCCTGGTAGGATTCGAACCCACAACCACCGGGGCCGAAACCCGGCGCTCTATCCAGTTGAGCCACAGACGCGCTTGTGTGTAATATACACTTTAGAGTGCGAATTTTACACACACTATGTTTAAACTACTCTGAATTATATTCAGTTTAACGACTTTAGTTAAATAAAAGCAAAAATTACTGCTACTACTAAAATCATTCCAAGGTAAATTGAGAGATTTGTAAAACTTGCTTTTTTACTTGTTTGCATATTTGCATCTAGTTTTAATTTATAAATACTCATAATTATATCCTTTCTCTATATATTATTACTATTATAAACAATATATATTCTTTTGTCAAGTTATAGCTTGAAATACCATCAAGTCAACTATATGTAATTTTTAGATATATTTTTCTTAATACTTTAGTGTAAGCAAGAACTTAAGATTAAGTTAAGTTTAAGATTTTACTTTGTTTCTTCTTTATTTTTATACATTAATTCATCTGCTATCTCTAACACCTCATCGAAGTTATCATTATGCTTAAAAGTTGTTAATCCATAAGCAAAGGAGAAATGCAAACTATCTATTTTTGAAGATTTTAGATTTTGTTTTGCTAATTTAGTTTGCAAATCATTTATTATCCTATTTATATTAGGTATGGTTACTTGGTTTCTATTAAATAAAAGTAAAAACTCATCCCCTGCATACCTTACTATATCGACTCCAGGATAGCTTAGTTCTTTTTTTAAAAACTTTACTAGGTATTTTAAAACTTGGTCACCTATAAGATGACCATATATGTCATTAATATTTTTAAAATTATTTAGATCTAAAAATACAATAAATCCATCATTTTGGAAGCAATCATCTTTTAAATACTTTTCATTTAGCCATTTTCTATTAAGAGCACTTGTTAGTGGATCAGAGAAAAGTTGTCTTTGTAAAGAGACAATCTCTTCTTTCATCTTTTTTAACTCTTTATTTATCTCTTCTAAAGATTGTTCATTTTTATCTTTTATCGCTTGTTGTGCATTTTGTGTTGATATTTGTATTAGGTTAAGATTTTTACTTGTTTGATCAACAATATTATTTAAATGGTCAATATCACTACTTAAGTCTTTTATTACAATTTGTTTATCTTCCAAATCTACTTCTAAGACCTTTGCAATATTTTCAAAAGTTGTTGTATATTTCCCCGGCAATACTACATCTAATTTATTTAAATCTTTTTTAGTTAGATATGTTACTTCTTTTAGCTTATTGCTCATAAAAGGCCTTTTTAATTAATTATTTATATTATAATAAAAAATAACTAAAAACCTTTTAAGCTGTTTTTAAATTTTGATTAGAAATTGTCTCAAAAGGAGTCAATAAGTATCAAGAAAAAGAATACAATCCCTAAATAACCGTTGACAGTAAAAAATGCTTTATCTATCTTTGTAAAGTCTCTATTTACTAATATATGTTCATAAGTTAACATAACAGCTGCAACTATAACAGCAATATAAGCAAATATTCCACTACTTGAAGTAATAGCAAAAAGAAACCAAAATAAAACAGTACACAAGTGGAACACTTTTGATATAAGCATTGTTTTTTTAGCTCCAAATTTACTAGGAATTGAATGTAAGCCCAATTTTTTATCAACTTCAATATCTTGTAAAGAGTATAATAAATCGAATCCAGCAACCCAAAACATAACACCTATACTTAGTAAAACTGACCATAAAGTTATAGTTTCACTAATTGCAACAACACCTGCAATTGGAGCTAATCCTAAAGAGACACCAAGTATTATGTGAGCTAAATATGAAAATCTTTTAAAATAAGAATATGAACCAATAACAAATAAAATAGGTATTGAAAGATAAAAGGCCAAGTCATTTACAAAATACGCAACAACTATAAAAGCCAAAGCATTTAAGATAACAAAAACCAACATTTGTATTGGAGTTACTCTCCCATCAACATTTGGACGATTTATTGTTCTAGGATTTAGTGCATCTATATCTCTATCCATATATCTATTAAAGCCCATTGCAAAATTTCTTGCACTTACTGCAGCTAATACACCTAATATAAGTAATTTAAAGCCAAACCACGCACTACCATTTACTTCAACCGATGAAACGATCATTGCAATAAAAATAAAAGGTAAAGCAAAAATTGAGTGTTTGAACATAACTAGTTCATTAAAATTGTTTAAAATTCGTTTTATATTTTCCATGGGCGAAAGTATATCAAAATAAGAGTAAAATTTTGATACAATTTTTTTATGAAAGAAATTGCAATAATAGGCTCAACAGCCTCAGGAAAAACTGCACTATCAATAGATATTGCTCAAAAAACAAATTCAATTATACTCTCTTTGGATTCTTTATCAGTTTACAAAGAGATAGATATAGCCTCAGCAAAACCTACACTTGAAGAAAGAGGTGACATAAAACATTTTGGTATAGATGAAGTTTATCCAAATGAAAATTTTGATGTAATACAGTTTATTCAAACTTATAAAGAGGCAAAGGAATATGCAAAAAACAATAACAACAATCTTATTATTGTAGGTGGAACTGGGTTTTATTTAAAAGCTTTGATTGAAGGTTTATCAACAGGTCTTGAAAAAGAGTTTCCATTAGAGGCTTCAGAGAAAGAAACTTATGATATGTTATATAATCTAGATAAAGAGTATATGGAAAAAATCTCTTCAAATGACACTTATCGTATAAGAAAAGCTTTTTCCATATACAAGCAAAGTGGAATGACTCCATCAAAATACTTTGAACTAAATCCTAAAAAACCTGTTGCTAAAGATTTGAAAATATTTGAGATTGTTTGGGATAGGGAAAAACTTCGTGAAAGAATAGCTCTTAGAACAAAACAAATGATAAAAGATGGGGTTATAGATGAAGTTATCTTTCTAGAGGGTAAATATACAAGAGAGCCAAACTGCATGAGTTCAATAGGGATTATAGAAACATTGGATTATTTGGATGGGAAATTAAATAAAAAAGAATTAGAAGAAAAGATTAGTCAAAATACTGCAAAACTAGCAAAAAGACAAAACACTTTCAACAGAGGTCAATTCAAAGAGAAACATTCAAACTTTATAGAAAACTTAAATTCAGATATTCTTAAGTTTTTTTAGATATAATCCGATTTCATTTTAAGAGTTTAGTAAAGGGCGACAAAAGATTCGACCTTTTATTAGACATTAGCTAAACTAAGGAAAATCAAGTGAAAAAAGATATTCACCCAGAGTACAAAGCTTGTACAGTATCTTGTGCTTGCGGAAACACATTTGAAACAAAATCAAATGTTGAGTCAATGAGAATCGACATTTGTTCAGCTTGCCACCCATTCTTTACTGGTGAGCACAAAATTGTTGATGCTGCTGGTAGAGTAGAAAAATTCAAAGCTAAATACGCTAAAAAATAATTCTAGCTTACAGCAAGTGTTAACTTTAGTTCCAACCCCAATAGGAAATTTAGAGGATATCTCTAAAAGAGCAATCACTGCCCTATTGGATGCGGAATTAATCTTTTGTGAAGATACAAGAGTCACAAAAAAACTTCTTCAACTTTTATCCCAAAGAGAAAACTTACAATTTAACTGTAATGAGTTTAAATCTTTTCATTCTCACAACGAAAAACAGATATTAAAAACTTTATCACCTGAAGATTTTGAAAAAAATATTGTTTATGTTAGTGATGCAGGAATGCCTTGTGTATCAGACCCTGGTGCTTCACTTGTAGATTTTTGTATACAAAACAACATATCTTATGATGTTATCCCTGGTGCAAATGCAGTTTTAACAGCTTTTGCAATGAGTGGATTTGAACAAACAGAATTTACATTTTATGGATTTTTAGCACACAAAGGCAAAGAGAGACACCAAAAACTTTCTCAAGTTATGCAAAGTTCAATTTTACCTATACTTTATGAATCACCTCATAGACTTTTAAAAACCATAGAAGAGATTAAAAATATCGATGAAAATAGAACAATTTTTCTAGCAAAAGAGCTAACAAAACTACATCAAAAAATATATAAAGATACTGCTTTAAATCTTTTTGAACAATTTAAAAATGAAAATATAAAAGGTGAATGGGTAATAATCATTGAGCCAACAAAAACACAAGGTGAAAGCATAGAACTTTCAGATATTGAAGAGCTTGATTTAGCACCAAAAGTAAAAGCAAAACTTATAGCAAAACTTACAGGAAAAAGTGTAAAAGAGATATATAACCAACTATCTCAGTAAGATTTATTTTCATATAATTTTCCTTTCCTTAATATTCTTTTGATTTGAAAGTGAATTATCAACAAATTTTAGATAAAATCTAGCCCATGATTATATACGGAAAACAAGTAGTACTCTACGTACTTGATAGACATCCAAATCTTATAGAAGAAGTTATGTTTTCAAAAGATATTGAACCAAAACTATTTAAAAGATTTACTAGTCTAAATAAAAAAATTATAAAGCTTGATAATAAAAAAGCACAAAGTTTAGCTAAAGGTGGAAACCACCAAGGTTTTTTTCTAAGACTAAAAGAGTTTGAAACTTCATCTTTAAAAGATATAAAAGATTCAGATTTTGTTGTAGTTTTAGATGGACTTACTGACGTTGGGAATATTGGAGCAATATGTCGAACAGCTTACTCTTTAGGTGTAAATACAATAATTGCGAGCAATGTAAAACAACTAAACTTTGAAGGTATAGCAAAAACTAGTAGTGGAGCACTTTTTGATATTTCCTTTTGTCATAATCCAAACTCATTGGATGTAGCCAATGAATTAAAACAAAATGGATTCAAACTTTTTGGTGCATCAATGGATGGTATTGATTTAAAAGGCTTTGAAAACGATTGTGAAAAAACGGCATTAGTTCTTGGAAATGAAGGTGATGGACTTTCAAATAAGATGATAAAAAAGCTTGATCAAAAGATTTCAATTAAGATGTCAAATAACTTTGATTCTTTAAATGTATCTGTTGCTGGTGGAATATTAATTTATAACTTAAAAAAATAAGAGTGGAAAATGATTAAAAAACTAAGTTTACTTTTTATTAGTGTAATAGTGTTAAATGCTTCTGTTTTGGATGATAAGATTCAAAATATTATAGGGTATAAAGAGTTCAATGAAAATAAAAGTTTAATAGACTATTTATTTCAAAACAACTCTGCATTTTATTCAGATGGAAGTGTTAATTATATTACAGTAATGGAGAAACTTAAGGAAAATGGATTACTAAAAGTTGGATTGGATAGACCAGAAGATATCTCAATAACTTTTAAAATCTCTAATGATCCTATTAAATCTATGAAAATAATTTCTGATTCTTTAACTGCACTAGGATATTATCACTATTTTACCAAAGAGTTAATTTACGAAGATGCTAGATCTATAAGATGGACTATTAACCTTAAAACCGAGGCCGCCATCGACCCTCTTATGTTATCAAAAGAGTTAGCAAAAAACAATTGCAAATTTGTTGATATCAAACAAGAGGGGTTTGTAAAGTGGATGTATGAGATTGATACATCTAACTCTATCCTTTCAAATGCGTATACAATTACAAATAATGAGAGGGTAAATTTTAGGAAGCCATTAAGTCCATATTTTATAAAAGTAGAAAATGCAAAAATTATTAATATAATTTCAAAATATGGTAATCACTGGTTTCCTCAAGTGGTTTTTTATGATAAACATCTAGATATTCTAGCTATCGTAAAAGCAGATGAAAAGAAGGATTCTCTTCTATTGGAAATTCCAGAAGAGACTAATTATATAAAAATAGATGATATTTACACGCTTGCAAATATAAAGCGTGGTTTAAGTGTAATAATTAAGGAGTAAAAAAAATGTTTCCAGAAATTGAATTTGAAAGAATGAAAAGGCTTCCAAACTATGTGTTTGCAGAAGTTAATGCTATTAAAATGGAAGCAAGAAGAGCAGGTGAAGATATTATAGATTTCTCAATGGGAAATCCTGATGGTCCTGCACCACAACATATTGTTGATAAACTAAAAGAAACAGCTGATAAACCAAAAAACCATGGTTATAGTGCAAGTGCTGGTATTTACAAATTAAGACTTGCTATTTGTAACTGGTATAAAAGAAAATATGGCGTTGATTATTTAGATCCAAATAAACATGCTGTTGCAACTATGGGAAGTAAAGAGGGATATGTTCACCTAGTTCAAGCAATTGTAAATGTTGGTGATGTTGCGGTTGTTCCAGACCCAACTTACCCTATTCACTCTTATGCATTTATGTTAGCTGGTGGAGCAATTCATAATTTTGAACTTCCATTTGGAGATGATTTTAAAGTTGATGAAGAACTATTTTTTGAAAGACTTCAAAAAACTATTGATGAATCAATCCCTAGAGTAAAATATGTATTAGTAAACTTCCCACACAATCCATCGTGTGCAACAGTTAGACCAGAGTTTTACCAAAGACTTGTTGATATGGCGAAAAAAGAGAGATTTTATATCATCTCTGATATTGCTTATGCAGATATCACATTTGATGGATATAAAACTCCATCAATCTTCCAAGCTAAAGGTGCACTTGACGTTGCAGTTGAGTCTTTTACTCTTTCTAAGTCATACAATATGGCAGGTTGGAGAGTTGGATTTATGGTTGGAAATGAAAAACTGATTGGAGCATTAAAAAGAATTAAGTCTTGGCTTGACTATGGTATGTTTACACCAATTCAAGTTGCAGCAACAGTTGCATTAGATGGACCACAAGAGTGTGTAGAAGAGCATATTGAGAAATATAGAAAAAGAAGAGACATTATGGTTGAAGCTTTCAAAGATGCAGGTTGGGAGATGAATGTTCCAAATGCATCTATGTTTATCTGGGCAAAAATTCCCAAAAAGGCTCAACACTTAGGAAGTATGGAGTTTTCTAAACAACTTCTGACCGAAGCTAAAGTGGCTGTAAGTCCAGGTATTGGGTTTGGTCATTATGGTGATCAATATGTTAGAATAGCCCTGATTGAAAATGAAAAAAGAATCAGACAAGCTGCAAAAAATATAAAAAAATATTTAAATAGTTTATAGGAAAGTTTAATGAAAATAGGAATAATAGGAGTAGGTACTGTTGGAGCTAGTGTTGCTAATATTTTAAGAGACAATAAAGATATTATTGCTGCAAGAGCTGGTTGTGAGATTGTACCTGCCATAGGTGTTGTTAATAATCTTAGTAAGAAAAGAGATGTAACAATCGAATTAACCGATGATGTTGATAAAGTTTTAAATGATGACTCAATTGATGTTATTGTTGAACTTATGGGTGGAATTGAAAAACCATACGAAATAGTAAAAAAAGCACTTAGAAAAGGTAAAGCTGTTGTTACTGCAAATAAAGCACTTCTTGCTTATCATAGATATGAGCTTCAAGAGATAGCTGGGGATACAGCCTTTGAATATGAAGCAGCAGTAGCAGGTGGTATTCCAATTATTAATGCTTTAAGGGATGGATTAACTGCAAATAATATCCAATCAATTAGAGGTATTATGAATGGTACTTGTAATTATATGCTTACTAAAATGATTGGTGAGGGTGTAGATTACGATACTATTTTAAAAGAATCTCAAGATTTAGGTTATGCTGAAGCTGATCCAACATTTGATGTTGGGGGATTTGATGCTGCTCACAAACTTTTAATTCTTGGTTCTATTGCTTATGGTATAGATGCAAAGCCTGAAGATATTTTAATCGAAGGGATTCAAAATATTTCACCAGAAGATATTGATTTTGCAAATGAGTTTAACTATTCAATAAAACTATTAACAATTGCTAAAAAAGTTGGTGAAGAGATTGAACTTAGAGTTCACCCTGTACTTATTCCAAAAGAAGAGATGATTGCAAAAGTTGATGGTGTTATGAATGGAGTTTCTGTAATAGGAGACAAAGTTGGTGAAACTATGTATTATGGAGCTGGGGCAGGTGGTGATGCAACTGCTTCAGCTGTTGTTGCAAATATAATAGACATAGCAAGAAGAGGTAAAGGTTCACCAATGTTAGGTTTTGAAAAACCACATGGTAAAAACCTAAAACTAATGTCAAAAGATGACATTGAGACAAAATATTATCTAAGACTTAGAGTTGAAGACAAAGCAGGTGTTTTAGCAAAAATTGCCACTATCTTAGGGGAGAGAAATATCTCTATAGAAAAGATGATTCAAAAGCCTTTAAATACAACTTGTGCACATATTTTATTATCAACTCATACTTCAGTTGAAAAAAATATAGTTGCTGCACTTAAAACTATTGAAGAGACAAAAGTAGTAACTGCAAAACCTGCAATGATTAGAATAGAAGATTAATCTTCTATTCTAAATTTTTCTAAACTTTATTAAGATACTATTTCACAACTAATATATATGGATAACTTGTGGAAAACAATAAAAACTACCTTTTAACTGATGATATTCCAACTTTACTAAAACAAATAGCAATCCCTGCAAGTACAGGAATGATTTTTAACACACTTTACAATGTAGTAGATACCTTTTATGCTGGACTTATTTCCACGCAAGCTATCTCTGCCCTTTCCCTATCTTTTATGATATTTTTTGTAATAATAGGACTTGGATATGGTTTTTCATCTGCTATTACAGCATTAATTGGAAATGCCAGTGGAAACAATAAATTCTTTTTGGCTTCTTTATATGCCCACAAAGGGATATTATTTATGCAAATACTAGCTGTTTTACTTACAATAGTTGGTTTTATATTTTCCCCATATTTATTTCAAGTATTAGGTGCTTCAGGTGAATATTTAAATACCTCATTGGCTTATATAAATGTTATTTTAGCTGGTACTATATTTTTTATGACAAACTTTGCATTAAATGCAATCCTAGTTTCTAAAGGGGATACAAAATCTTATAGAAATACTCTTATTTTTGGTTTTTTTGCAAACTTAGCCCTAAATCCACTTTTTATATATGGTTTTTGGATTATCCCTGAGATGGGGATATCAGGTATCGCTTTTGCTACAGTTTTAATACAAATTTTAAATAGTATTTATATGCTTTATAAAGTTTTACAAACAAAACTAATCCATTTTGAAAATCTTAAATATTTTCTTCCCCATAAAAAAATATATAAAGAGCTTTTAACACAAGGGATTCCTTCAAGTTTAAATATGCTTATTATGTCTATAGGTTCTTTGATATTAATGTATTTTGTATCTTTATATGGAGTAAAAGCTGTTGCTGGTTATGGGGTAGGATTTAGGGTTGAACAACTTATGCTTTTACCTGCACTTGGACTTAGTTCTGCTGTATTATCTTTAGTTTCAAATAATTTTGGTGCGAAAAGATATGACAGGGTTCAAGAAACAGTTAACAAAGCACTAAAATATGGTTTTATAATTGCTACATTTGGAATCATCTTTTTATATATTTTTGGAAAACTAATAATCACACAATTTGATAATGACCCAGAAGTTATCTCATATGGTTATAACTATTTAATAGTAGAGGTTTTAATCTTCTATGCTTATGTTATTTTGTTCATTAGTGTATCAACCCTACAAGGAATAAAAAAACCTAAAATGATACTTTATATAGCTCTATATAGACAGATTGCTGCAAAATTTATTATTGCATATATGCTTGTTGTTATTTTAGATTTAGACTATATTTACCTTTGGGTTGGTGTTTTAGTTATGATATATAGTGCTGCTATATTTGCATATATTTATACACAAAACATATTGAAAAAACTTTGTGTTTAAAGATTTTTCAATACTCTACTTAAAAAACTATATCCCTATAAAAAGGGAGAAATTAAAAAAAGTTACTAAATATTTAGAAGAAGATTAAGTAGCCTTTTTTTAAGCTTTCCAATACAAACTCCTAGAAACTTTTTTATAAAAAGCTACCAATTATTCTAAGAATATTCATGTATAATACTAACTACAATTATATTAACTTTTTAAGGTTCCTTATGCGATTTTTTTTATTAATCATTTTATTTTTTATAACAACTCAAATATTAGCAAATCCAATAACCTTTACAAATGAGGAAAAAGAGTTTATAAAGAAAAACACTTTAGTTAAAGTTGGAATGATGCCAGATTTTGCCCCGTTCTCATACTATACAAAAAATACTCCTGTGGGATTTGAACATGAATTATTAAATATTATATCTCAACGTACAGGTTTGGTATTTGAAAAAACTATCGCAAAATGGACCACTATTTATACAGCTTTTAAAAACAAAGAATTAGATGTTATCACAAGTATTTCTCACAAAAAATTTAGAGAACCCTTTACTACTTTTACAAGCTCTTATTATGATATTCCCATCACAGTGTTTGTAAGGGATGATTTTGGTGAATATCTTGAGATAAAAAGTTTAATAGGAAAAAAAGTTGGTGTATTAAAAGATGTTTTTTATATTGAAGAATTAAAAAAAGTTGGAGATATTAATTTAGTTTATTATGATACTTATGAAGAGTTAACAAAAGATTTAGTTTTTGGTAAAATCGATGCTTTAATGCAAAACCTGACAAACATTAATTACTTTATTAAAAAAAACCTATACTCAAATATTAAAATTGCTAGTGAATTGGTTTTACCAAATACAAAAAAAGAGGATTTAAGACTTGGAGTAAATCCTCAAAAGCCAATTTTAGCTTCTATTTTACAAAAAGCTTTAAACTCTATTACAAACAAAGAAAAAGAGGAACTTGTAACTAAATGGATTGGTTCTATAAAAGAGTATAAAGGTGGACATATTGAGCTTAACAAAGATGAAAGAGCTTATTTAAATACAAAAGTAATTAAATACTGTATAAACCCTGACGGTTTACCTTTTGAAGGATTAAATGAAAAAGGAGCACATTCAGGGATTAGTTCTGATTATTATACTTTATTTGAAAAAGTTTTATCTGCTAAATTTAAACTTGTAAAAACAGAAAATTGGAATGAATCAATAACTTATGTAAAAGAGGGAAAATGTGACATGATAGCCCTCGGAATGGAAACATACGAGAGAAAAAAATATTTAAACTTTACAAGTAACTATTTAAATGTACCTTTAGTTGTAGCAACTACTGTTGATGTTCCATTTATAAACCATATACTTGATTTACAAGGTAAAAAAATAGGGATTATAAAAGGTGATGCTTTTGTAAAAATTTTAAGACAAAAATACCCATCTCTTAATTTAGTTGAAGTTGAAAATATAAAAGAGGGTTTAGAGAAAGTAAAAAATGGAAAACTTTTTGGCTATATTGATACACTTGCAAGTATTGGATATGAATTCCAACAAAAATATTTCGGAGAACTTAAAATAGCTGGGAAAATTGATGAAACATTAAAACTCTCAATGGCTGTTGTAAAAGATGATAAAACACTATTAAATATATTACAAAAAACAATAGATAGCTTAACAAATGAGATTCATAGAGAAATTTTTAATAAATGGCTACCTATTAAATATGAAAAAGGGGTAAATTATGACCTTGTATGGAGAGTAGCCCTTGTTTCTTTAGTATTTATCCTTTTAGTAGTTTACTGGAATAGAAAAATTATAAAAACAAATAAACTTCTAGCAAAAGCACAAAAAGATATTGAAGATAAGAACAAAGAGTTAGAAAAACTTGCAACAACTGATAAATTAACAAACTTATATAATAGAAGAAAAATAGAAGAACTCTTAAAACTAGAGATAAATAGAAATGAAAGATTTGGTCATAACTTTGGTTTAGCAATTATTGATATAGATAAATTTAAAGAAGTAAATGACACTTTTGGTCACCAAACAGGAGATAAAGTATTAGAAGAGTTTGCAACTATTCTAAATACAAATAAAAGAAAAACAGATTTTGTAGGCAGATATGGTGGGGAAGAGTTTGTGATAATTTGTCCAGAATCAGATCTTGAGGGTACATTAAAACTAATGGAATCTATCAAAAATAAAATTTCTGAATATCCATTTTATAGAGTTGAAAATAAAACGGCAAGCTTTGGAGTAACTATTTCTAAAAAAGAAGATACAGTAAAGTCTATCCTAAATAGAGCCGATATAGCACTGTATAATGCAAAGAATAGTGGAAGAGATAGAATTGAATATAAGTAATTCTTTAAAGAAATACTTTATTCAATAAAAGTTCCAATAAAGGCTCTTTTAGAAGCTTTTTTGCCTCTTTAAAGTCTATCTCATTTTCGAGACAAAGTTCTCGTAGAATTTTGCCAATTTCTTGTTTTTTAACTAATCTTTTTAGTAATTCATATATTAAATGATTTATCTCTCTATAAACAACTTCATTTGTTTCAAAATCATAATATATAACTACAAAGTTTTCTCTTCTTATCGTATATTCTTTGTTTAAAATATCATATTTAAACTTCTTAATCCTTGCACTTTTAGATAGTTTATAAGTATCTTTATAAGAAAATCTCTTTTTCTTAGAAAACTTATATTCTCTCATATAAATCTCTATTTCTATCCAATCTAAATAAAGAAGTTCGTAAAGATATTTTTGTTTATTAAATAACTTATTTCTCTTTACAAATTTTATATAATCTTTTGGAACCTTCCAAAGAAAAGGTGTACTTGGAGTTTTTTTCATAAAATCTTTAATTGAATTTTCAAAAAGTTCTTCATCAACTTCTTTTATAAAAAGTGGAAAACTATTTCTAAGTACCTCTTCATATCTTTGAAAAACTAGTCTTTGATAAATAGAGATAGGAGAAGATTCAAACTTCTTACTTTGGTCTAAAAGATTGTCTAGAAATCTTATTTGTACCTCTTTTTCTAACTTAGGCATATCTAACTCTTTGTACAATTTTTTTCATTGATTCATACTCTTTAGCTAACTCTTCTAATGGTGGAATGTTATTATCTCTTTCTATCATTACAGGGGAATCAACTTGTTTTAAAGTATACTCTAATAACTTCCAAACCCCTGAACAAATTGGCATTCCATGTGAATCAATTCTAATATTTGCCTCTTCATCAAAATAGTGCCCTGCCATATGCATATATGAAATATATTTTTTTTCTAGATTATCAATAAATTTTCTTGCTTTAAAAGAATGATTTACAGAGTTAACAAATACATTATTAATATCTAACAGCATTTTTGCACCAGATTTATCTAATACCTCATTTATAAAATCTACCTCATCCATCTCTGCATAAGGAACATAATAATAAGTAGCATTTTCAAGTATCAAATTTCTTTGAATAATATCCTCAACCTCTTTTAGCTTATCACTAACAGTATTTACCATTTTTTTAGTCATTGGTATTGGTAAAAGTTCATAACTTTGTTTTCCATTGAAAGATGAAAATGAAAGATGTTCAGAATAATATTCTATTTTGTATCTGTCTAAAAACTCTTTTATCTGTTTTACAAATTTTTTATTAATTTTTTCCACTGAACCAATAGATAAAGATAACCCGTGGGCAACTGTTGGTCTTGAAAAAACTGCTTCTTCAAATGCTTTTTCATATATTTTGGGCATATGCATCCAGTTTTCTGGAGTAACTTCCCACCAATCTGGTTGGAAATCACTCTTTTTAACATCAAGTAAAAAACTGCTTCTAAGTCCTAGTCCACATCCTTGAAGATTTTTCATTAGACAATCTTTCTATCAACCACATTTTCCAGCACCGCATGAACCTTCAACTTTTTTCTTTGTATCAGATCCACATTTCCCAGAACCGCAAGAGGCAATAGTTTTTTTACCAGAATTGCCTGACATCTCATCATTTTTTGGCATCATTTTTTTATCAGAAGAACCACATTTTCCAGCCCCACAAGAACCCTTTTTTTCTACTTTTTTAGGTTCACTTCCACATTTTCCAGCTCCACAAGAACCACTTGCTGCATAAGCACCTGTACTAGTTAGCGCTGCTCCTAAAAGCATCCCCGCTAACTTTATTTTTTGATTTTTTTTCATGCATAATCCTTTTAATATCTATTATTTACTTTTTTTCTACTGCTTCAACTTCAATAAGTATTTTCACATCTTCACCAACTGCTACTCCACCAAATTCAAGAGCTTTGTTCCATTTTAAACCATAATCCATTCTATTTACTTTTCCTTTTAATGAAAAACCTACTCTGTTATTACCTTTAAGGTCTCTAACTGTAGCTAACTCTTCAACTTCAAGTTCTACTTCTTTTGTAACACCTCTCATAGTAAGCTCACCAATTACTTTTCCATCTTCATATGTTTTCATATTAAAGATAATATTTGGAAACTTTTGTGCATAAAAGAAATCTGCACTTTTTAAGTGATTATCTCTATCTTCTATACCTGTATCAATACTATTTACACTTACTACCGCATTTAACTTATTAAATGTTTTTGATTTTGGATCAAAATCAATCTCACCTTCATATTTTGTAAAATCACCTTTTACATTTGAAATCATTAAATGTTTTACAGAAAATCCAACTTCACTGTGTGCTTTATCTATCATATATGGTGCTGCATTTAACAACGAAAAACCAAAAAATATCCCTAAAATCATTCTGCCTAAAAAACTCATCTCTAACTCCTTTTAATAATTTTTGTATTATCATTTTAATTATATTTTGTTAAGTTTTTGTGTAGAGAGTGTGGGGACTATTTTTTCTTTTCTATGTTATACTTATACCCATGAAAATACTACTATTAGAAGATGATTTAATTTTAAATGAAATTATTGAAGAGTTCTTACAAGACTTAGGATATGAAGTTACTTGTGTATTTGATGGGATGAATGCAAGTGAGATAATATATGAAACCCATTTTGATTTATTGATTTTAGATGTAAATGTACCAAATATGACAGGGTTTGAGTTTTTAAAAAATCTTCGAGAAAACAATATAACTACACCAGCTATTTTTATAACCTCTTTAAACTCTGTAGATGACATAGAAGAAGGGTTTAATTCAGGAGCTGATGATTATCTAAAAAAACCTTTTGAATTAAAAGAGTTAGAACTTAGAATTAATAATATAAAAAGACTTTTACACTTAGATAGTGATGAGATAGAAATTACAGAAAATATAACTTTTAACAGTAAACTAAATTATGTAAACAACAACTCTATTAAGACAAAACTTCCTTTAAAAGAAGCCCAAATCCTGAAATATTTAGTAAACAATGCAAACCGATGTATTTCACAAGATGAACTAAGTTCAAATATCTGGACTTATGAAGGTTTGCCTACCTCTTCAACAATAAGAACATATATTAAAAATATTAGAAAAATATTAGGGGAAGAATATATAGAGACAATCAAAGGAGTTGGTTATAGATTTAACAAGAAGTGAAAGAATCACATTTCGTAAATTCCTAGGTTTATATCTAGGTTCATCTTTTATTTTATTATCAATAATCTTTTTCCTTTTTTATAAAATGGAATCAAGATTGCAATACGATTTAATAACTTCAAATATGCAAAATGTTGCTTCAAAAGTCTCTTCAACTATAGTTTATGCCCATCTATCAGGTCTTTCAATAAATACTGCAAAAATGGCAAATTTTATTAAATATGATTATGCTTTATATGATAAACAACATAGAAAACTTATTGGAAATATTAGAGATAAAATCGATTTATCTAAAAAATTACAAAAAATAGATGATAATTATGTTTTGGTTGATAGTACTCCAAGGGGACACTTAGGTGTGTATCATATTGTAATTAGAGAAAACATTTATCATGATATTATCACCGATTTAAAAGAAAGATTAATTTTCTCTTTTTTCCTAATATATTCAACTATTGCAGTAATTGGTTACTATTTAGCTAGTTTATTTATTAGTCCAATTATCAATGAAAGAAAAAAACTAAACAACTTTATAAAAGATACAACCCATGAGTTAAACACTCCAATTACAGCTATTCTTATGAGTACAGGAAAAGATGCACCATTAACACAAAAAAATCTACAAAGGATAAATCTAAGTGCAAAAAGAATCTCCGAAATATATAAAGATTTAGTATATCTATTTTTACAGGATGCAAGTAAAAAACCTGCAATAGAAAATCTACAACTAGATAGAATTATTAAAGAACAACTTGATTATTTTGACTCTTTTGCACAAAAAAAGCGTCTAAAAATTACTGCTACGATAGAACCTACTATATTTAAAATTGATAAAGAAAACTTCACAAGATTATTTAATAACCTAATATCAAATGCTATTAAATATAATAAAATAGAGGGAGATATTGATATCTCTTTAAAAAATAGAGTACTTACTGTAAAAGATACAGGTATCGGAATAAAAAAAGATAGAGTTAAAGATATTTTTTCTAGATATTATAGAGCTACAAAAGAGCAAGGTGGTTTTGGTATTGGATTAAATATTGTATATCATATTTGTAAAACGTATGATATTGATATTAAAGTTGAATCAGAAGAAAATATTGGAACAACTTTTATACTAACCTTTAAAGATTAAGTTTATAGCCCACTCCTTTTATTGTTGTAATTTTATCTTTTCCTAGAATTTTACGAAGATTTTTTATATATGTTCTTATTGTGGTTGCAGTTGGAACCTCATCATATATCCAATTGTTTAAAGATATTTCATCGATAGAGATTGATTTATTTTTATTTTTTATAAAATACTCAAAAACTTTAGCCTCTGTTTTAGATAAATAAGAAGAGATTCCATTTACTTTTATGATTTTTTCATCATTATCATAAAAAATCTCTTCTGAAAGTTTTACTACTCCACTTACATCAATTTGCCTAAGTCTTTTTATATTGTTTATTCTAAGTTTTAATTCACTTAAATGAAATGGTTTTTTTATATAATCATCTGCACCTGCTTGAAAACCATCTTCCATATCTTTTGAAGTGTGTAAAGAGGTTATATATATTGTAGGGATATCTATAGAGTTTGATTTTAGCTCTTTTAAAAGTTCAAATCCATTTAAACTAGGTACATTTACATCTAAAATAAGTAGATCAAATCTATTTTCATATATAGATTCTAATGCTTCTTGTCCATCAAAAGTACTAATGACTTCATTGTCTAATTCTTCTAAATACTCTATAATTATCTCATTTAAGAGGGTGTCATCTTCTAAAAGTAATATTTTCATAACCTTAAGTATAGTATAACTTTGTGTAAATTTTATGGAAAAAATTTATGTTATAATCACAAAAAGGATATTGATATAAAATTAACACAAAGCGAAAGAAAAACATTTATAAGATTTTTTACTCTTTATCTAGGGGGATCTTTTATACTTATGGTATTAATTGCCCTTTTATACTATCAAAATGAAAAAAAACTATATTTTGATTTAGCAAAAACAAAAATGAGAAATGTAGTATCAAATATCTCTTCACAAATAATTTTTGCCCATATGAGTGGAAACTCCTTAGATATGAATCAATTTTTAAAAACAGATTTATATCAAATTTCATTTTATGATAAAAACAAAAAGCTTCTTTTTGGAAATCTAAAAGATAAAGATATAGACTTTTCAAAAAATATAATTATGCAAAAAGAAAATTTTATCTTAATAGATAAATCAACTTATGGACACTTAGATATCTATTATATTGCAATAAAAGAGAATCTATTTTTTAATAGATTAACAAGCTTACAAAAAGAGATTGTATTTTTATTTTTTATTATCTATTTTTTTATCTCTTTAATAGGATTTTTTCTAGCAAGGCTTTTTTTAAAACCTATAAAAGATGAAAGAGATCGACTAAATAACTTTATAAAAGATACTACACATGAATTAAATACTCCAATTAGTGCTATTTTGATGTCTTCTGAAGATGAAGAAAATTTAACACCAAAACAAGTAAAAAGAATAAAACTAGCTGCCCAAAGAATTTCAGAAGTATACAAAGACTTAACTTTTATTTTTTTAGAAAACAAACAAAATCTAACTGTTGCAAAAGAGTTTAATCTAAAAAAACTAATTGAATCTCAACTAAAATATTTTGAAGCCTTAGCTTTAAAAAAGAGAATCACAATAAATAGTGAACTTAGGGATACTTTTTTTACTATTGATGAGAATGATTTCATAAGACTCTTTAACAATATTTTGTCAAATGCAATTAAATACAATAAACAAAAAGGAACCATAACTATCCTTTTAGAAAATAATACACTTACAATAAAAGATTCCGGTATAGGAATAGAAAAAAGCAAACTAAAAGATATATTCAATAGATACTATAGGGCAACAGATTTTAGTGGTGGTTTTGGTATAGGCTTAAATATCGTTCAAAATATTTGTGAAAAATATAAAATTAAAATTGATATTAACTCTGAATTAGATATCGGAAGTTGCTTTACCCTAAAATTTTAATTTCCACACTTCTTCCTTATTAAAGTTATAGACTTCTTAAAATTTTTTAAGGAGTCTTTATGAAATTATTAAAAATAGTTTCTATTTTAGTTTTCTCTTGCATACTTTTAAATGCAGAACCAATCGATTTAAAAGGTAAGAAAGATGGGTATGAAGTTAAACTTCAATCAGAAAGTTCTTTAGTTGTAGGTGACAATACTTTTTTTGTAACACTTGAAAAAGATGGTTCATCAATCAAAGATGCAAAAGTAAAAGCTAAATTTTTTATGCCAGAGATGCCAGGTATGCCATATATGGAATATGTTGGTAAAGCAAAATTAATTGATGGAAAATATAAACTACAAATAAATCTATCTATGAGTGGAACTTGGCAATACCATCTGTTATTTAAAACAGCAGATGGAAAAGTTCACAAAATCAGATCTAGTGTAAATCTATAATGAAAAAGCAATATCTATTAACTGTTCTTTTACCTTTATTTGTAAATGCCAAATCAATAGATAATATTGTTACTAGTGCTTTAGAGAAAAATTCATCTCTTAAAGCACTAGAATCTTCTATTAATATTACAAAAAAACAAATAGAACTTTCAACAAAATGGGATAATCCTATTGTAAATATTGGTGCTACAGATATTCAGTTTAATGATTATAAAACAAGAAATAAAGAAGCTATGCAAGCTCAATTTGTAGGATTGACTCAAGCTATTCCATTAAGTAATAGATTAGAGTTTGCGAAAAAAGTTGCAAACAATGACTACTCTATCTCAAAATATAATCTTGAAAATAAAAAACTTGAATTACAATCAAATATATATGAATATGCCTACAGAATAAAACTTTTACAAGAGAGGATTTTTCTTTTTAAAAAATTTAAAAAAAATGTAATTGACCTGGAATCTTTATTAAAAAGCTTTTATAAATACGGAAAAGCAAAACAAAGTGATATATTAAATGTGCAAATCCTTTATAATGAACTTAATCTAAAACAAAAACAACTTCAAACTTTTTTAGATACAAACTTCTTAAAGCTTGAAGAGCTTTCATATGAAAAAATTTCAAATATAGATGTAAATACAAATATTAAAAATATAGTTCTTTCTAAAGAGATTTCTAATCATCCAAAAATCTTATCTTTTAAACAAACAACAAATAAATTTATAAATATCTCTAAACTTGAGAATGAGAAAAAAATACCTGATATAAAATTAAATGTGACATATTTTGAGAGAAGTCAAGAGTATGAAGATTATATGAATTTTTCTATCTCTTTTCCCCTTCCAATTTATGGAAGAGAATCAATAAAAGAAACAAAAGCAAAGTTTCAATCTCAACAAGTTAAAAATCAACTTGATGATTTAAAAAATAAATTTTTAATCTCAATTGATACCTTACAAAAAAATATTGATAATGCTATTGGTACATATAATATCATAGAAAAAACAATCATTCCCAAATATGATGAACTACAAAAAATTTTAGAAAAAAATAATAGCTACTTATTGAAAACAAATATTGACACAAGACAACTAATAAAAAATCAAAATGAAGTTATCAAATATAAATTAAAAGCCATTGATGAAAAAGAGAAATATTTTTCATCTTTGGCAAAATCATACTATTTTACAAGGATTACAAAGTGAAACTTATTATGAGTGCCCTACTAGTAGGCTTTACAATACTAAATGCTCAAATCCTTGAAGTTGAGCAGTTGTTCAATAAAAAGCTTGTAAAAGTAAAAAAAGAGCAAATAGGTACTTTAAAAAGCTTTTATGGACGTATCACTTTTGATGAAAGAGAAATTTTTGATATTGTTAGTAGATTTGATGGTTATGTTACAAATCTACAAGCAAATGAACAATATAAATCTGTAAAAAAAGGTGAAAAACTTTTTTCTCTTTATTCTGATGAAGTTTTATCTATACAACAAGAGATTCAATTATCAAAAAAATTTAATAAACAACTTTTAAATAGTAATATAGAAAAATTAAAATCTTTAGATATCCCAACCTCAACAATAAACAAAATTAGGAAATCAAAAACTCTTATAAAAGATATTCCTGTTTATTCTCCTGTAAATGCAGTTATATTAAAAAAGAATTTAAATAATGGTAGTTCAATAAAAAAAGGAAATCTTCTTTTTCAATTGGCATCCTTAGATAAATTATGGTTTATAGCTTCAGTTTATCAAAAAGATTTACAGTTCATTAAAAAAAATATGGAAGCAAAAATTTATATTGATGGAGTTCAAACTCCTATTAAAACAAAAGTTGACAAAATCTATCCAATTGTTACCCGTGAAACAAAAAGTATTGATGTAAGATTTATAGTAGAAAATAGTGATTTAATATTTTTCCCAAATATGTTTGGAAAAGTGCTATTACAAAAAAATAAAAAGCCCATGCTAACTCTTCCTAAAACTGCTGTACTGTTAAAAGGTGACAAAAAATATGTTTTCAAAATGTTATCTAAAACTGAAATTGAACCAATAGAGATTGAAGCAAAAAGAATCTCTTCAAATAAATATGAAATAATAAGTGGCTTAGAAGAAAATGAAGAAGTTATTAATAATGCCCTATTCTTATTAGATTCAGATTCCATTACAAATGGCTTATATAATTCCGATGATGGGGATTGGTAAAAAATATCATGGTTGAATCAATTATTTCATATAGTATAAAAAATAAATTTTTTATTCTTATTACAACACTTATTTTAATTGTTGCCTCTTTTTGGGCTATTAAAAATAGTAGCTTAGATGCACTACCTGACCTTTCTCCTCCACAAGTTATTGTACAAGTAAAATGGCCAGGACAAAGTCCCAAAACAATCGAAGACCAAGTTTCTTACCCTTTGATTTCCAATCTAATGAGTCTTCCTAATATTGAAACTGTTAGGGCAATGAGTTCATTTCAAAATGCCCTTATATATATAATATTTAAAGATGGTACAGATTTATATGATTCAAGAAACAGAATATTAGAGCAACTATCTCAACTTCAAGGTTCTTTTCCTGCAGGAGTTGATGTTGCAATTGGTCCAGATGCTACAGGTGTTGGTTGGGCTTATGAGTATGCATTAAAATCTGATACAAAATCTCTTGATGAACTAAAAACCTTGCAAGATTATTATTATAAATTTGCACTTTTAGGAGTTGATGGAGTAAGTGAAGTTGCTTCTGTCGGTGGGTTTATCAAAAACTATGAGATAACTTTAGACCAAGATAAATTGGTACAATATGATTTAAGTATAAAAGATGTTAAAAAAGCTTTAGAAAATAATAATGATGAAAAAGGTGGAAGAATCATTTTAGAAAATGGTTTTGAACACATGATTCAAGCAAAAGCTTTTTTGAAAACAAGTGAAAATATTGAAAATATTACTGTTAAAACAAATGATTCTATTCCACTATTAGTAAAAGATATTGCCGAAGTAAATATTACGCCTACAAATAGAAGAGGAATGGCAGATTTAAATGGTCAAGGTGAAACTGTTGGTGGAATTATTGTTGTAAGATATGGTGAAAATCCTTATGATGTAATCAAAAGAGTAAAAGAAAAAATCAAAACACTAAAAGTTGACGGGGTCGAAGTTGTCGAGACTTACGATAGAACTTCACTTATCGATAAGGCAATTGATACTTTAAAACATACTCTTGTAGAAGAATCTATAATTGTAATGCTAGTTTCTGCACTATTTCTTTTCCATTTAAGAAGTGCCCTTATTATTATAATTACACTTCCAATAACTGTATTATTTACATTTTTATTTATGAAGCTATTTGGACTTGGTTCAAATATTATGAGTTTAGGTGGTATTGCAATTGCTATTGGAGCAATGGTTGATGCAACAATAGTAATGGTTGAAAATGCCCATAAATATCTTCAAGGTAAAAATCATATTTCAAATAAACAAAGAATTGAGATAATAATCAAATCAGCAAAGCAAGTTGGTCGACCAATATTTTTTGCACTAATTTTAGTTGTTGTTTCTTTTTTACCAATCTTTGCTTTAACAGGACAAGAGGGAAGACTTTTTTCACCTTTAGCATTTACAAAATCTTTTGCAATGATAGCCGGAGCAATTTTATCAATTACACTTGTGCCTATTTTAATGATACTTTTTATCAAAGGAAAAATACTTGACGAGAAGAAGAACTATATAAATAGATTTTTTATTGCACTTTACTCTCCACTTTTAAATATCTCTTTAAAATTTAGATATCTTATTGTATTAATTTTCTTAGCTACAGTTATTTCAATTTACCCAGCATACAAAAAACTCAATTGGGAGTTTATGCCTATGATGAATGAGCAAACTTTTATGTATATGCCTGTAACTCCATATGGAATTGGTATTGATTTAGCTAAAGAGTTAACTCAAAAAACAGACAAAATCATAAAGTCTTTCCCAGAAGTTGATACAGTATTTGGGAAAGCTGGTCGTGCAGATACTGCAACTGATCCTGCACCACTTGCTATGATTGAAACAATTATAACTTTTAAACCAGAAGATCAATGGCGAGAAGGTATGACATATAAAAAGTTAATGGATGAGATGGATAAAAAACTTCAAGTTGCAGGTTTAATCAATTCTTGGACTTATCCAATTAGAGGAAGAATTGATATGCTTCTTACAGGTATTAGAACTCCACTTGGTATAAAACTATATGGAAATGACCACCAAGTTTTAGAAGATACTGCAAATAAAATTGAACAAAAATTAAAAAAATTTGATAAAACCTTATCAGTCTCAACAGATAAAATAAATTCTGGTTATTACTTAAATATCTATTTAAAAGATGATTTGATAGATAGATTCGGTATTACTAAAAATGATGTTTTATCTACTATATCATTAGGTGTAGCAGGGGCAAAAATCTCTACACTTTTTGATGGATTAGAAAGATACCCAATATCTTTAAGATTTAAAGCTGAGCAAAGAGAAAATATAACATCATTAAATAATCTTAAAATAAAAACTAAACTTGGATTCCAACCACTGTCAATGTTTGCAAATTTACACTATGAAGAGGGGCCATCAGTTATAAAATCTGAAAAAGCATTAAATGTAAACTTTGTATATATTACTCCTAAAAGTAATGTTTCAACAAAACAATATAAAGATGAAGCCCAAGAGTTATTAAGTGATTTAAAACTTCCTGATGGTTTTTATTATGAATGGTCAGGACAAAGTGAGTATTTAGAGTCTGCTATGAATAGACTTATTTATATCATTCCTCTTACATTTTTAATTATTTTCATTCTTATATATTTTGCACTTAGAAATATTACATATACAATGATAATATTTTTCACTCTACCTTTTGCACTTTCAGGTGGATTATTTTATCTAGATTATCTAAACTTTAATATCTCTATTGCAGTTATTGTTGGATTCCTTGCCTTACTTGGAGTTGCTTCT
The DNA here is from genome assembly GCF_963676935.1 of Halarcobacter sp. NCBI lineage: Bacteria > Pseudomonadati > Campylobacterota > Epsilonproteobacteria > Campylobacterales > Arcobacteraceae > Halarcobacter > Halarcobacter sp. The sequence goes on along the minus strand of NZ_OY781470.1, from coordinate 52,097 downwards.
GAAACCTCAATTGTAATGATTGTATATCTAAATGAAGCGATGATTGAATTAAAAAAATCAACTATGGAATTTAGTAAAAAGAATATTTCCATGGCTATTTACAAAGGTGCTGTATTAAGATTAAGACCAAAACTTATGACCCTATTTGCTATATTAGGTGGTCTTATTCCAATTATGTACATCGATGGCGTAGGTAGTGAAGTTATGCAAAGAATCGCTGCACCAATGATTGGTGGAATGACATCATCAGCACTGTTAACACTTATTATTATTCCATCTATTTTTTATATTATTGTATTAATTAAAAAAGAAAATATAGTTCAAGAAAGTTTATCTCACTAATTTTTAGTAGGATAGATTGAAAGCACACGATTACTACACGATTAATTTGTATAATTCTCTCACAGCTAAACGATATATAATGAAACTTGCGTTTAAACTAACTAACGACTAAACCAACAACCTACAAGATTTTCTCCTTTTGCAAGTTTCATTATATAAAAAAGTTAAAAAATCTTGATAAGTGATTGTTGATTATATTTTTGTTTGCAGATTAGTATTGTCTTCTTGGTCTTTCTTCTCTAGGTCTAGCTTCATTTACTCTTAAAGTTCTACCGTCAAGTTCACTACCATTAAGTTCTTCGATAGCTTGACCTCCACTAACGTCAGTCATCATTTCAACAAAACCAAAACCTTTTGATCTTCCTGTTTCTCTATCTGTAATTACTTTTGCACTTTTTACTTCACCAAACTTTTCAAAAGCACTCTTCAAACCATTGTCATCCGTTCTATATGACAAATTTCCAACATAAATGTTCATTCTTAATCTTTCCTTTTCAAATAAGTATGAACATTATGCCTTTTTAATTTATTTTTGGCAAGTAATCTTAAGCTTCTTTGTCAAAATTTCTTTCAATTGCGGTAAAAACTCTACTTTTTACCTCATTATAACCTAATACTGCCATTATGTCATAAACTGATGGCGCTTGCGTTCCACCTGTTAATGCGATTCTAATTGGTTGGAATAATTGTGGGAACTTTAACTCAAATTTTTCAATAAAAGGTTTAGTAACTGTTTCATAATCACACGCTAAATGTAATGTATCTTTTACTTCTTCCAGAGTTTGCATATAGATTTCAAGAATTTTAATAGTATCTTCTTTTACAAATTTTTTACTACCTTTTGCTTCATAAGAAGTTGGTACATTTAAAATCTTTTCAATTGCTTCTTTTAGTTCAATTAGTGTTTGAGCTCTCTCTTTTGATAAATCTAAAAGCATCTCTTTTTTATCATGCCCTTCTAAATAACAATCAAAAAATTCTAACTCTTTACATAATCTATCATTTGAAACATTCTTTATATAGTGAGCATTTAACCATAAAAGTTTCTCTTCATTATATGATGATGCAGATTTATTTATATTCTCTGGATCAAAAAGTTCTAACATCTCCTCCATAGAAAAAATTTCTTGATCTCCATTTGACCAACCAAGTCTTACTAAAAAGTTTAATAATGCTTCAGGTAAAAACCCTTTTCTTTTATAATCCATAACATCAAGTGCACCATCTCTTTTTGATAATTTTTTACCTTGAGGATTATTTATCATAGGTACATGGTAAAATTTTGGAACATTAAAACCTAATGCTTCATAAATTACAATTTGTTTTGCTGTATTTGTTAAGTGATCATCACCTCTAATTACATCAGTCATTTCCATAAGTGCATCATCAATAGTAACAACAAAATTATATGTTGGCATTCCATTACTTCTTGCAATTACAAAATCATCAATCTCTGAACACTCAAAGTTCATAAGTGATCTTACACCATCAATAAATGTAATTCTTCCCTCATTTGGAGATTTGATTCTAACAACTGGTTCAACACCTTCTGGAATTTCAGGTAAAGTTTTACCCTCTTCTGGTCTCCATGTTCCATCATATCTTGGAGTCTCTTTATTTGCCATCTGTTTTTCTCTTAAGGCATCAAGTTCCTCTTTTGACATATAACAGTGATATGCTTTCCCCTCATCTAATAGTTGTTGAATATATTTTTTATAAATATCTAATCTTTTAGATTGATATTCTACTGTTCCATCATAACTTAAACCTACCCAATTAAATGCTTCTAAGATAGCATCCATTGCGGCTTCATTATTTCTTTGTGTATCAGTATCCTCTATTCTTAATCTAAAAGTTCCTTTTGTTTTTCTAGCCCATAAATAGCTATAAAGTGCAGTTCTCAATCCTCCAATGTGTAAATATCCAGTTGGACTTGGAGCAAATCTAGTTACAGCCATAGTATTCCTTATTCTTTTTTATCTTTATTATTTATATAAAAGCCTATTGCAGAGAAAATTGCAACAGCAGCAATGAAAATCAACATTGCATAATCAAGAGCTTGCATTTGTTTCCTTCTCTTTTAATTGTCCACATGCAGCAGAGATATCAAGTCCTTTTGATTCTCTAATTGTACATAATAAACCTCTACTTGTTAAATATTCTTGGAATTTTACCATATCATCCCTTTGTGGTCTTTGATATGAAGTACCTGGATATGGATTAAAATATATCAAGTTTACTTTAGCTTTAATTCCATCTAATAGTTTTAATAGTTTCTTAGCAGATTCAATATCATCATTTTTATCTTTTATTACCAAATATTCAAACATAACTTTTTTTCTAGTATCAATTGGAAACTTTCTAACCGCATCGATAATTGATTTAATATTATAAGCTTTATTCATAGGAATCAATTCGCTTCTTAAATCATCATCAACCGCATGTAATGAAATAGCTAATTGAATTCCTAACTCTTCATTTGCAAGTTTTTCAATTTTTGTTGATAAACCTGAAGTTGATACTGTTTGTCTTCTTCTGTTTATTGCTAAGCCATCTTCTTCTGAAAACACCTTTACTGAATGAACAAAATTATCATAATTGTCAAGTGGTTCACCCATTCCCATAAATACAATATTTAATGTTTTATTTTCAGGAATATTGTTATCTCTTTTTATTTGTACTATTTGATTTACTATTTCGCCAACTATTAAATTTCTAACAAATCCACCTTTTGCTGTAAGACAAAAAGTACAACCTACTTTACATCCAACTTGAGTTGAAATACATACAGTAAACTTTTCACTTTGCTCAACACTTCCATCATCATTTACTATTTTTTTCTTCATTAAAAGAAGTACAGATTCAACTGTATGCCCATCTCTTAATTTAAATAAATATTTTATACTTCCATCAGTACTTTTTTCTTTTTTTACTATTTCTAAAATATCTAATGGATAGTTTTCTTTCAACTCTTGAATTAAATCTTTTGGAATATTTTTCATCTCATCATATGAAGTTACATATTTTTTATATATCCAATTATAAACTTGTTTTGCTCTAAAACTAGGTTTTAATTTTCCTTTTAATTCATCTAATGTGTAGTCATAAATAGAATTCATATTTACCTTTTCATTTATTTTAGATTTGATATTTTTTAATATCTGTTTTTATCACTCTCTTTTGAAAGGATTTTGTTTTGTTTTTTTTAACGTATTCCTTGAATTTTGGAGATACTATAAACTACTTTACTTTATAAGAACTTAGTTACCTTTTTGTTGGTTGTTTTCCTTGTCTCTTTTTAACTTTCAAGTATAAAACTTGTTTGCCTTTTCCTTATGCGTTTCTCGAGCTTCGTGGATGCTTTGCATACCACTTCGCTTTCAACACCTAAAAATGTGAAGCAGTTCATATTTTCTTTACGACGTTCCTCGAGCTTCGTGGATGCTTTGCATACCACTTCGCTTTCAACACCTAAAAACGTAAAACTGTTTACGTTTTCTTAACGGTGTTTCACGTGAAACTTTTTATAATTTTCTTTTCTTCTAGATACTTAGTTAACTTTCCCATAGCTTCTTTGTGATTAGCCATAAAATCTTTATGTGCATTTTCATTTGTAAAATTTGTAATTACAAATATCCCTGCAACTGGTATTTCAAATTCACGTGCAACTTGTACTATTGAAAAAAACTCCATATTTTCAATACCAATTCCATATTGATTTAACTGCTTAGATAATTCAAAATTTTTAGATATATAATTTGAACTATTTACAATAGTATCATTTTTAACCATCTTATTTTCAGATTCTAAAACATTGTCTAAAGGAGTATATGAATCATCATTTAAAAATGAAAGTTCAATATTAGCTGCTCTTTTAGATTCAACTATATCAAAAATATTGTGATTTCCATAACTTCCAGCACTACCAATAAAAAGTAAAAATTCGGGTTTATCAAATAAACATTGTCTTGTTAAATTAATAGCACTTTCAATTAAACCAACTCCTATTGGTTGAGCAAAATTAAAAGTTTCATTTCTTCCTGCACAAACTATCATTTACACTCCAAAAAATATTTAGGGTATATTGTCACTCTTTCCTCTTTAGCATCAGGAACATCTACATCTTTAGAATTGTTTAAAGTATTACTATAAAGTATATTTACATTACTATTATCATTTATTTTATCTCTAGCAATTTTAACTTTTTCAAGAACACAATTTTTCTTTAAATCGTTTGATAAATTATTTGCATAAGTATTACCCCAACTTATTGCCTCAAATCTTAATAAATCTAAAGTTACATTATATGTTTCCTCTTTAACACTCCAAGATAAATTACTTACAGACACTGTAGTATCTCTAAATCGTTTTAACTCTGTAAGTTCAGAAATAAACATATGCATATCTTTTGCTTTATATGAATTCACTTTATACCTTAATTCTCCAATATATCCAGTAATTTTTGGAGTACTAGATATATGACGATATTTAGGTCTTATATTAAATTTTTCTAGTTCTCTTTCAACTATATCGAAGTTCTTTATTTTGTTATTGAATACTTTAAATCTATCATTTACAATACTTTCTGATTCATCTTCAATCGTAATCATTACATTTGCAATTAATGTATCATGAGGTAATTGATGTGTAAACTCTTTTGTAAATTCTAATTGAAAAGAAAAACCAATAACTGGCAAAAACAATAGATTAAAAAACTTCATATTAAATCCTTACTGGTATGTTGTTCTCTCTTAAATAATGTTTCAATTCCATTATATCAATCTCTTTAAAATGAAATATTGAAGCTGCTAATGCTGCACTCGCACCATGTTCAAATGCTTCTTTTATATGTTCCATAGTACCTGCTCCACCACTAGCAATTACAGGAATATCTACAATTGATGAAATTTGCTCTGTAATATTAAGTTCAAATCCAGTTTTTGCGCCATCTGTATCCATAGAAGTTAAAAGAATCTCACCAGCACCTCTACTATAAACCTCTTTTGCCCATTGAATTGCATCAAGTCCTGTATCTTCTCTACCACCTTTTACAAAAACGTGATATGAACCATCTTCAACTCTCTTTACATCTATAGCAACTACTATACATTGACTTCCAAATCTTTTTGCACCCTCATCTATAAATCCAGGGTTTACAACAGCTGAAGAGTTTATTGAAACTTTATCACATCCTACATTTAATAGTTTATATATATCATCAAGTTTTCTAATCCCTCCACCTACTGTTAAAGGGATAAAAACCTCTTTTGCTACATCTCTAACTATATCAACAATAGTATCTCTATTTTCATGACTTGCAGTAATATCCAAAAAAGTGATTTCATCTGCACCTTCATTATTATATCTTTTTGCCACTTCAACTGGATCACCTGCATCTCTTAATCCAACGAAGTTTACACCCTTAACAACTCTTCCGTCTTTAACATCTAAGCAAGGTATAATTCTTTTTGCAAAATTACTCAAATTTTAATCCTTCTTTATAATAAAAAATTATCTTATCTAATTGTAAGTTAAAAGCAGATATACTCTTTGTTCTAATGGAAAAAACAATAATAGCAAAAAAGAAATTTGGACAAAATTTCTTAAAAGACAAGACCGTATTATCAAAGATCATCCAATCGATGCCCAATAACAATAATCATATTGTAGAAATTGGCCCTGGATTAGGTGATTTGACGGAAAATTTAGTCAAGTACAAAGATACAACAGCATATGAAGTCGACACAGATTTAATAGCTGTATTAAAGTCAAAATTTGCAATAGATATTGAAAACGAGCGTTTTAAACTTATCCACACAGATGTTTTAGAAGCTTGGGAAGAAAAAGGTAGTTTGCATAAATCTAGTTATGATTTAATTGCAAACTTACCTTACTATATTGCAACAAATATTATATTAAGAGCATTTGAAGATATAAATTGTGAGAATATAATCGTAATGATACAAAGAGAAGTTGCCCAAAAATTTGCTGCAAAAGTAAATGATAAAGAGTATTCTTCACTTTCTATAATTACTCAATTAGTTTCAAAAGAGGCAAGAATACTGTTTGATGTACCTCCTGAATCTTTTGATCCACCACCAAAAGTGGTTTCTTCAATATTATTTATATCTAAAAAGAAGGATGTAGAATTAGATAAAGGTTTTTTAAAATTTTTAAAAGTTTGCTTTTCACAACCAAGAAAAAAACTTTTTAAGAACTTAACAGCACTCTATAATAAAGAGGCTTTATCTAATATCTATAATGAACTTAATATAAAAGAGACTTTACGACCTCATGAAGTTGATGTATCTTTGTATAGCCAATTGTATACAAAGGTAAAAGATGGAAAACAACAAAGCTGATAATCAAGTAAATGAAGTAGCTAATAAAAATACAAATATAGAAAAAAAACAAACCGAACAAAAGAAAAGTGCTCCAAAAAAAGAGCAACCTCAAGGTAAACAAAATCCTCAAAATAGACGAAGAAGAAACTCTAATACTAGAGCTAAAACAAACTCTAACAAAACAAATAGTTCATGGATTAACGATTTAAGAAAAGCTCACAGCATAAATGAAAGATCTCATAAAGAAAGATTGAATCCACATAATAAATTAAATCTTTCTACAAATGCTAAAGTTAGAATCACTCCACTTGGAGGATTAGGTGAAATTGGTGGGAATATGATGGTTATTGAGACTGAGAAGTCGGCAGTAATTGTTGATGTTGGTATGAGTTTCCCTGATGAAGATATGCATGGTGTTGATATTTTAGTACCTGATTTTACTTATATCAGACAGATTAAAGATAAAATTGCTGCGGTACTTATTACACATGGACATGAAGATCATATTGGTGCAATGCCGTATTTATTTAAAGAGATGCAATTCCCAATTTATGGGACATCATTACCATTAGAGATGATTGGTTCAAAATTTGATGAACATAAAATAAAAGAATACAGAAAACTATTTAGACCTATTGAAAAAAGAGTACCAATTAAAATTGGTGATTTTGAAATTGAATGGATACATATAACTCATTCAATTATTGATTCATCATCTTTAGCTATTAAAACTGAAGCTGGAACAATAATTCATACAGGTGACTTTAAAATTGACCATACACCAATGGATGGATATCCAACAGACTTACATAGACTTGCACATTATGGAGAACAAGGTGTTTTATTATTAATGTCGGATTCAACAAACTCTCACTCACCAGGTTTTACTAAATCTGAAAAAACTGTAGGACCAACTTTTGATAGACTTTTTGCAACATCAAAAGGTAGAGTTATTATGTCAACGTTCTCTTCAAATATCCATAGAGTTGCTCAAGCAATAGAACATGGATTAAAATATGGAAGAAAAATCTGTGTTATTGGTAGATCAATGGAAAAAAACCTTGATGTTGCTATGAGCCTTGGATATATTAAATTCCCAAAAGATCAATTTATTGATGCACATGAAGTAAATAAATATAAAGATAGTGAAGTTTTAATTGTAACAACAGGTAGTCAAGGTGAATCAATGAGTGCCTTATACAGAATGTCTATCCATGAACACAGACATATTAAAATTAAACCAGGAGATCAAATTATTCTTTCAGCAAAAGCAATTCCAGGAAATGAAGCTAGTGTATCTGGTATTATCAACCACTTGTTAAAAGCTGGTGCAACAGTTGCATACCAAGACTTTAGTGAAATTCATGTATCTGGACACGCAGCACAAGAAGAACAAAAATTGATGTTAAGACTTATTAAACCAAAATTCTTTATGCCAATTCATGGTGAATATAACCACGCAGTTAAACATGCAAAAACTGGTGTAGACTGTGGTGTACTTGAAAGAAATACATATATTATGAGTGATGGGGAACAAGTTGAAGTTACTCCTAAATATCTTAAAAAAGTAAAATCAGTTAAAACTGGAAAAGTTTATATTGACAATCAATTAAACCACAAAATTGCAGATGATATTGTAATAGATAGACAAACTATGGCAAATGAAGGTGTGGTTATTATTGTTGCACAAATCAACGCAAATGATAGAAGTATAGAAGAGAGACCTAGAGTTACTTCTTTTGGTTTAGTTCCAGATAAAAGTGACAAATACTTTTCAAAAGAGATTGAAGATTTATTAGTTACATTCTTAAAAAATGCAAAAGAAGCTATTTTCAAAAACAATAGAATAGTTGAAGATGAGATTAGAAAAGTTGTAAGAAAACACTGTATTAGAAAATACAAAAAATACCCAATGATTGTACCTACACTATTTGTTCAATAAGGAAATAGAATGGATTTTAATAAAATAGCAAAAGAGGTTTTAGATATTGAAGCAAATGAACTAAAAATAGCTTCTGATAATATCTCCTCTTTTGATATAGAAAAAGCAATAGATTTAATTTATGATTGTAAAGGGAAAGTGATTGTAACAGGTGTAGGTAAATCTGGACTTATAGGTGCAAAAATTGCTGCAACACTTGCAAGCACAGGTACTTCATCTTTTTTCCTTCATCCAACAGAAGCCATGCATGGCGATTTAGGGATGATAGGAAAGGATGATATAGTTCTTGGTATCTCATATAGTGGTGAAAGTGAAGAGTTAATTCAACTATTACCTCATATAAAAAGATTTGATATCCCATTGATAGCTATGGCAAAAAATGCTGAATCAACTTTAGGTAAATATTCTGATATATTTATAGATATAAGTGTTACAAAAGAAGCCTGTCCATTAGATACTGCCCCAACCTCTTCTACAACTTTAACCTTAGCTATGGGGGATGTATTGGCAGTATGTCTTATGAAAAAAAGAGATTTCCAAAAAGAAGATTTTGCTTCATTTCATCCAGGGGGAAGTTTAGGGAAAAAGCTTTTTATCAAAGTAGATGACCTATTAAAAAAAGATAATCTACCTATTGTTTCACGTGAAACTAAAATTAAAGATGCAATAGTAACAATGAGTGAAGGTAGACTAGGAAATGTTTTAGTTGTTGATGAAAACAAGCATCTACATTCGGTATTAAGTGATGGTGACTTAAGAAGAGCATTGATGAGTGAAAACTTCTCTATAGAAAACAGTGTAGAAACAATCTCAACTAAAAATCCTAAAACTATTAACAACAAAAATCTATTGGCAAGTGATGCTTTAAAGATTGTAGAAAACTATAAAATACAGCTTTTAATTATTACTAATGAAAATAATGAGATAATAGGTGTATTACATATCCATGATTTAATTGAAGCAGGAATAAAATGAAAAAAGAAATAAAAGAAGATGAAACTCAAAGTCAAGAAACAAGACTAAACAAATTTATCTCACACAATAGTAACTATTCTAGAAGAGAAGCTGATAAGTTAATTGAAGAGGGAAAAGTTACAATAAACAATAAACCTGTTAAAAATCTTGCAACAAAAGTAGCTGCGAATGATGTAGTTAGAATTGGTAAGAAACTTATCAAAGAAGATAAAAATAAAATGTATACAGTAATAATGTATAATAAACCTAAAGGGGAACTAGTAACAAAAAATGACCCTCAAGGAAGAAAAGTTATATATGATACTTTAGATAAAAAATATAAACACTTTTTACCAATTGGAAGACTAGACTATGCTAGTGAAGGTCTAATTCTTTTAACAGATTCAGTAGAAGTAGCAAATAAACTTATGCACTCAAACCTAGAAAGAATTTACAAGTTAAAAGTAAATGGAGAGATTCAACCAAAAGTTGAAGAAGCAATGATTCATGGATTAGAGCTAGAAGATGCAAGAGTTGGAGGGCATGAAAAATCTAAAATCACTTCAATGAATTTTGAACCATTTATAGCTTATCAAATAATTTCAAATAATAAAAACTTTTCAAAATTAAAAGTTGCAATTTCTGAGGGTAAGAATAGAGAGCTTAGAAGATTTTTTGGACATTTTGGTTTAGAAATATTAGATTTAAAACGTTTTGAATTTGGTGGTATATCATTAAACAACCTACCAACAGGAAAATCAAGATATTTAACAAAAGATGAGTACAAAGACCTAAGACTTTTTTTAAATAGTAATGACTGACTTATCAAATATATTAAGACCTAAAAACCTAAAAGAATTTATTGGACAAAAACATATTATTGGGCAAAACTGTGCCTTATATAAATTGATTCAAAAAAAAGAGATTCCACATCTCTTTTTTTATGGAAAGCCAGGAACAGGAAAAACAACACTAGCAAAAATCATTTCAAAAGAGATAGATACAGATTACTACTACTTTAATGCAACATCTATTAAAGTTGAAGATTTAAGAAAAATATTTATTAAATATAAAAACTCATTTATAAAACCAATAGTATTTATTGATGAAGTTCATAGATTATCAAAAAATCAACAAGAAGTTTTATTACCAATAATGGAAAACTATGAAGCAATAATCATAGGTGCAAGTACAGAGAATCCATTTTTCACACTTACAAATGCAATTAGGTCAAGATCATTCCTTTATGAATTTAAAGCTTTTACAAAAGATGAATTAGAACTAGTATTAAAAAAAGCAGAAGTTTATATAGATTTTAACATTGATACAGAGGCTAGAGAGTATCTAATTCTTTCAAGTAGTGGTGATGCTAGGGCTATGTTAAATCTACTTAATTTTGTTATTAAAATTGATTCTAATATAACAATTGAGTTATTAAAAGAGTTAAGAAGTAATCCAATAGGCGATGGAGTTAGTTCTAAAGATAGCCATTACGACTTAGCTAGTGCCATGATTAAATCAATCAGAGGTTCAGATGTTGACGCAGCTTTATACTATCTTGCGAGGCTAATAGATGGGGGAGAGAATGTAGAGTTTATAACTAGAAGATTAGTAATACATGCCAGCGAAGATATAGGAAATGCAAATCCAAATGCCTTAAATATTGCAGTAAATACAATGATAGCGTGTTCAAAAATAGGCTATCCAGAGAGTCGTATTATATTAGCTCAATGTATTATCTATTTAACTTCATGTCCAAAATCAAACTCATCTTACATGGGGATTGCTAAAGCACTTAATGAAGTACAAAATGGTAAAATCTTAGAGATACCTAAACATCTAAGAGATCAACATATAGGATATAAATATCCACACGATTATGGTGGTTGGGTAGAGCAAGAGTATTTAAAAGAAGATTTAAAGTTATATGAATCAAATAATGTAGGCTATGAAAAAACTTTAAATGATTGGCTAAAAAAAATAAAAGGTGAATCTCACTAAAACTTGAGGAAAAGAGATGGAAATACTAGATTATTATTTATGGATTGTTGTTTTTCATATTATGGCAGTAATGTCATGGATGGCAATGTTATTTTATCAACCAAGACTATATGTTTATCATACTGAACATAAAGACAAACAAGAGTTTGTAGAAGTTGTAAAAATTCAAGAATACAAGATGTACAAATATATTGGTTTACCAGCTATGTGGGCAACTATTGTAAGTGGAATATTAATGCTATATTTAAGACCAGATTTACTTAAAGGTGATGGTTGGATGCATGCTAAAATATTTTTTGTAGTATTGTTAGTCGCATATTCATTTTCATTAGAATATTTTAGAAAACAATTAGAAAAAGGTGAATATACAAAAAGTGGAAAATTTTTTAGAGCCTATAACGAGGTACCAACATTTTTAGCAATACTAATAGTAGGTTATGTTGTAACAAAAACATTTTCATTGGCTTTTACTCTGATTACAATTGCTTTATCGGCTTTTGTAATATACAAAGTATTTAAACAAGAAGAGAAAACTAAATAATGATTTTTGAAAAAGTATATGTATTAGATACAAATATATTATTAGAAGATGCTTCAAATATATTTAAAATTAGTGATGACAATAAAAACTTAATAGTATTACCAGAAACAGTTTTAGATGAGATAGACACAAAAAAAAGTGGTTTTGATGAGATAAATTTCCAAGCAAGAGAGTTTGCTAGAATTTTAGAAAATTCTGAAATATTAATTTCAGAAAAAGTTGGCTCATATAAGATTATTAGATTAGAAGTATATGGAACTAAAGGTGCTATAATCGATGTAATATCAAAAGAAGAATATACAATAAACATTAAAAATGTAGCTCCTAATATAATAAATGATAGAAAAATTCTAGAAATAGCTTCATTTTGTGATGAATACTATAAAAATAGTGAAACAACTTTTCTTTCGCTAGATATTATGGCAAGAACTAGAGCTGTAAGTTTAGATATAAAAACAGATTCTCTTATAGGTTCAAATAAAGATGAATTCAATTATGAGTTTATTAAAACAATTGAAGTGGCTTTTGAAGATACAGAATTTTTGCAAGATGCACTTATTAAAGATTTTGATGAAGACTATTCACCTTATAATTTCTCTTATTGTTTCAAAGTTAAAAGTTCAGATCAAATAATACTAGCTGCAATAAAAAATGAAAGAATAATTTTATTAAATGAAGGAGAAGTTAGAGACCAAGTAATAACACCTTTAAATAAAGAGCAACTATTTTTTTCAAATGCAATTTTATCTCATTTTTATAATGTTTTAATAGTTGAAGCAAAAGCTGGATCAGGTAAAACACTATTAGCTTTAAGTGGAGCATTAAAACTTGTAAGACAAAAACATTACCAAAAAATAATATATATTAGAAACTCGGTAGAGTCGTTGGATAAAGGTGAAGATGTAGGGTATTTGCCAGGATTAGAAGAAAAGTTTAAAATATATAATCATCCATTAATGGACAGTTTAGACTATATTATAAGAAGTGAATATAAGAAAAAAAGAGCTAATAAAAAAAATATTGAAAATATTCCAGAACTTGATGACCAAGAAGTTAATCAAAGAGTAGAACAAATGATACAAAACTACGGAATAGAAACAATGTGGGTTGGAGAGATGAGAGGAAGAACCATTTCTAACTCTTTTGTTATAATAGATGAGGCTCAAAATATGTCTAATAAAACAATGCAAATGGTACTTTCAAGAATAGATAGTACCTGTAAAGTTGTAGTATTAGGAAGTAATAAACAAATTGATAACTTCTACGTAAATAAACACACCAACTCATTAACTACACTTTTAAAATCTACAAAGAAAAATAGTGAATTAGTAAATATCTTTGCTATAAAACTACAAAAAGTTTTAAGAGGTCCAATTACAGAATGGGCTGAACAAATATTCTCAAGTAAAAACAAATAATTAAGAATTTATAACACTTTTGATACCTTTACATATTAAAATATGTAAAGGTATGCAAAATGAAAATAGTATTTTTAGACAGAAAAACATTAGGTAAAGATATAAATCTTGATAGATTCAATACTTTAGGTCAAGTAGAAATATATGAAACTACTCTACCAACTCAAACACTAACTAGGGTTAAAGATGCAGATATTGTTATTACAAATAAAGTAGTAATTGATAAAGAAATAATGGATAACTCAGATATAAAACTAATATGTATCGCTGCAACAGGAACTAACAATGTAGACCTAAAACACGCTACAGTAAAAGGTATAGAAGTTAAAAATGTTGCTGGGTACTCAACTTCTAGTGTTGCACAAGTAACAATCTCTTTAGTATTGCATTTTATGCAAAAATTAAATTCATATATAAATTATGTAGAAAAAAAGAATTGGGAAAAGTCAGATATCTACACATATATAGATGTACCATTTTACGAATTAAAAAACAAAAAATGGGGAATAATAGGATTGGGAAGCATTGGAACAAAAGTTGCACAAATAGCAGAAAGTTTTGATTGTGAAGTTAATTACTATTCAACTTCAGGAAAGAATAATAATACAAAATACAATCAAACAAGTTTAGAGGAATTAATGAAAGAATCAGATATTGTTAGCATACATTCTCCATTAAATGATACGACATATAATATGATAAATAAAACATATCTTGATATGATGAAAGAAGATGCAATATTGATTAATGTTGGTAGAGGTGGAATTATAAATGAAGCTGACCTTGCAAACAAGATTGATAGTAACAAAAGCTTTTATTGTGGGATTGATGTATTAGAAAAAGAACCGATAGAAAAAAGTAATCCTCTAAATAAAGTTAAAAATAAAGATAGAATTATAATTACACCTCATATAGGATGGGGTTCAGTTGAGTCAAGAAATAGATTAATTAATTTAGTATTTGACAATGTAAAAGAATACATAGTATAATACGTATAAAAATACAAATTGGAGTTAAAATGAATCCTTTACAATATACATCAAAAGAGATGTTTTCATCAACTGAGCTAATTAGAAAAAATAAAATGATTTTTGACAAGTTATCTAAAAATGAAATTGACAAGGCAATTATACTAAGAGATGGGAAACCTAGTTTTATGTTATTAGAGTTTTCAAAATATGAAGAACTAATGCACGAATACATAAGCTTAAAAGAATCAATACAAAACAAAAATCTAAAAACTAATAAAATAAAAAAAGTTTACGAATATGAAGATAATATTAAAATTGTTGAATCAGAACCAACTACAAAAGAACTTGATGATGAAGATTTAGCTAGTGCTTTAAAAGAGATAGAAAACTTAGAAATTGAAGAGTTAAATAGTGAAACAAATAAAGATAAAAAAGAAAAAGATAAAAAAGAAAAAGATGAAAAAGAACCATTAAAGGAGTTTTGGGAATAAATGATTGATGTATTAATAATTGGCTCAGGAGGAGCAGGATTAAGTGCTGCTTTAGAAGCAAAAAAAAAGAATTCAAATGTATTAGTAGTATCTAAAACCTACCCTACTCACTCACAAACTTGCCAAGCACAAGGTGGAATAAATGCTGTGATTGAAACTACAAAAGATGATTCTGTAGAAAATTACATAAATGATACTTACAAGGCTTCACATAATCTAGCAAATAAAAACAATATTAAATATCTATGCAATGAGTCAAAAAATACAATAGATTGGTTATCTTCAATTGGTGTACCTTTTAGCAAAGATTTAAAAAACAATATTGCACAAAGAAAATTTGGTGGAACAAAAGCAAAAAGAACTTGCTATAGTTCAGATTACACAGGATTGAAAATTTTACATACTTTATATGACCAATGCATAAAAGAGGAGATAAAGTTTTTAAACGAATACTTCTTACTTAAATTAGTAGTTGAAGAGAACTGTGCAAAGGCTGCATTGTTTTTGAATATGGTTTCAGGCGAAATTGTAGAGATTGAAGCAAAAACAATTATATTAGCAACTGGAGGATATGCTGGAATATATCATCAGTCAACAACAAATTCATATTCTTCAACAGGAGATGGCATAGCTGCAGCATTAAATGCAGGAGCACTTTTATCAAACATGGAATTTGTACAATTTCACCCTACTTCACTTGAAAGTAAAAATATTTTAGTGAGTGAAAGTGCAAGGGGCGAAGGTGGATATCTAGTTGACAAAGATGGAAATAGATTTATAGATGAATTAAAACCTAGAGATGAAGTTGCTAGAGCAATATTTAAAAAAACACACAAACACGAAAAAGTATACTTAGACTTACGACATCTTGGCAAAGAAAAAATAGAAGAAGTTATGCCACAAGAAAGAAGACTTATATTAGATTTTATGAAATTAAAAATGGAAGAAGATCTAATACCAATCAATCCATCAGCTCATTACACTATGGGTGGGATTTTAACTGACAGTGAGACAAAAACTTCTATAAAAAATCTTTATGCTTGTGGTGAATGTGCTCAAAGCGGCATACATGGCGCAAATAGATTAGGTGGTAACTCTTTACTAGAAATTGTAACATTAGGGAGATTATCAGGAAAAGTTGCAGCTAAAAGAGCTAAAGAACTAGAGTATAACTATCAATCAAATAAAAAAAATCAAGATAAAGAAATAAAAAGATTAGAAGAGATATTAAAACGAGAAAATAAAAAAGATTTATACAAAACTAAAAAAGAGTTAGGAAAACTACTTTTTAACAATCTAGGTTTATTTAGAGAAGAAAAAAGAATCAAAAAAGTATTAGATTATCTTGAACATATAAAAAATGAAATGACTCAAATAGGTATAGAAGATAAAAATAAAGTTTATAACAGAAACTTAATAGATTATTTAGAATATGAAAATATGTATCTGTTGAGTAAAACAATAGCAAAAGGTGCCTATGAAAGAAAAGAGAGCAGAGGTGCGCATTATAGAACTGATTTTGAAATTGAAAACAATACTTATGAAAAAATATCAATATGTAAATTAGAAAATAACAATTTGGAATTCTATTTTGAGGATTTAAAATGAAAATTAAAATTCAAAGAAAAAAAGCATCAAATAAAGAAAACTACTTTGAAGAATTTGATGTAAAACATGAAGAAACGATTTTAAATTCTTTAATTGAAGTAAAAACAAAACATGATAACTCTTTAGCTTTTAGATGTGGTTGTAAAACTGGAATTTGTGGAAGCTGTGCCATAAGAGTAAACGGTATTGAAAAATTAGCTTGTAAAACTCACTTAAATGAAAATGATATTATTGAACCTATAAAAAATACTCAAGTGATTAAAGATTTAGTTGTAAATCTAGATTATGAAGGAAGAGTACTAAAGAACAGTAACTCATTTTTAAATCAATTAAGTGATGTAGAAATCACCGCAGAAGATGAAAAGCTTATTGATAGACAAAGTAATTGTATTTTATGCCAAAGTTGCTTTAGCTCATGTCCTGTATTTGAAGTAAATGAAAAATTCTTAGGACCTTATGCCCTTACAAGATCGTTAAGGTATGTAGAAGACAAAAAAGAAGCTAACCCTAGCCCTACTCTTGAAAAAATACAAAATAATGGAATATGGGATTGTACCCTATGTGGTAACTGTACAATTGTATGTCCACAATTTATAGACCCAAAGACAGATATAATGAACCTAAGAATGAAATCTGTACAAAATGGATATGAAGATAAATCAATAAACTCATTTAATGGTGGATTTGATACAGGATTTGATAACTTTGGAGGTTTTAATCCTAATAGTTTCTAAGAATCTCCAAAAGGAGAATTCTTAGATATTATCTTTTAAATAAAGATAATCTGACATTTCAGTCCAAGGTCTAACTTTTTTCATATAAGCATCTTGACTTTCAAAAATCTCTTTTAATTCAGAATTTTTTGCTGCCATTTCATCTCTTAACTGTTGATTAGCCTTCTTTAAAGCATCCATTACATCTTTTGGAAAAGTTTTAACTTGTATATTTGGATACTCTTTTGTCATCTCTTGCCATGCAGTTGCATTCATATCATAATTTTGAATATACATATCATATGCAGCTAATCTAAAAGAAGTAACTAAAACTTTTTGCAAATGTTCTGGAAGCTTATTAAAAGTTCTTTCATTTACAAGAAATTGAATCTCTGAAGCTGGTTCATGCCAAGCAGTATAATAGTATGGTGCAACTCTATGAAATCCCATCTTAATATCCATAGATGGTCCAACCCACTCTAAAGCATCAATTGTATTTCTCTCTAAAGAAGTATAAAGTTCTCCTCCTGGGATATTTACAACTAAAACACCAAGCTTAGCTAAAACTTCTCCTGCAAAACCTGGAATTCTCATTTTTAAACCTTTTAAATCTTCAAGTGATTTAATCTCTTTTCTAAACCATCCACCCATTTGCATACCAGTATTTCCACCAGGGAAAGAAAGCATATGGTGTTTTGAGTAAACCTTTTTCATAAGTTCCAAACCACCACCGTAATAAAACCAACTATAAAGTTCAGGTGCAGTAAAAGTAAATGGTAAAGAAGTAAAAGGCATAACAGCAGGATCTACACCTTTCCAATAATAAGAAGCCGTATGTCCTAAATCATATTGACCTGATTTAACCATATCTGACACAGATAAAGGTGCTTTATGCTTATTTGCAGCATCAACTCTAATTTTTAATTCTCCATTTGATAACTCTTCTGCTAACTTAGCCATATGTTTAGTTGTGTCAATTAAAGGTGAAAGTGTTGGCCCCCAAGAAGCAGCCATCTTTAATCTATAAACCTTTTTGGCATAAGAGAAACTAAAAAGTAGAGAAAAAAGTAATACAATTTTTAATAGTTGTCCCATAACTATCCTTTAGATATTTAATTGTTTGAAAAAAAATGTGTAAGGAAATACATTTCAATCAAAGAGGAAATAATTTTATCATAATTTATTTTAAAATTATTTTTAATGGTTACTAAATAAAACTATAAAAGAGTGTAATTAAATATTTTATAAAATAAATATATCAATCTAAAATCCCCAATAAGGGGATAGTTTAGATATTATCTTTTAAATAAAGATAATCAGACATTTTAGACCATTCTCTAACTTTTTTTATATAAGCATCTTGAGAGTCTAAAACCTCTTTTAATAATGGTGACTTAGCAGACAATTCATCCCTAAGTTCTTGATTAGCTTTTTTCATAGCATCCATTACAGGTTTTGGAAAAGTTTTAACTTGAATATTAGGATAATCTTTTTTCATTTTTTCCCAAGCAGTAGCATTCATATCATAGTTTTGAATATACATATCATAAGCTGCTAATCTCATCGAAACTGTTAAAACTTTTTGTAAATGAGCTGGTAACTTATCAAAAACTCTTTTATTTACAATGAAATGCATTTCAGAAGCTGGTTCATGCCAACCAGTATAATAATATGGTGCAATTTTATGAAATCCCATTTTAATATCCATAGATGGGCCTACCCACTCTAAAGCATCAATATTGTTTCTTTCTAAAGAGGTATAAAGTTCTCCTGGTGCAATATTAGTAACTTGAACACCTAATTTAGCCATAATCTCTCCAGCAAATCCAGGAATTCTCATTTTTAAACCTTTTAGGTCATCTAGTGATTTAATCTCTTTTCTAAACCACCCACCCATTTGTACACCAGTACTTCCACCAGGGAATGATAATACACCATGTTTAGTATAAACTTTTTGCATAAGCTCTAAACCCCCAGCTTCATAAAACCAAGCATATTGTTCAGGTGCAGTCAAACCAAATGGCATTGAAGTAAATGGTAAAGTAGCAATATCTTTACCTTTCCAATAATAAGATGCCGAGTGTCCTAAATCATACTGACCACCTTTAACCATATCTAAAACACCAAATGGTGACTTATGCTTATTTGCAGCATCAACTCTGATTTTAATTTCACCATTAGATAACTCTTCAGCAAGTTTTGCCATATTTTCAGCAGCATCATAAAGAGGAGATAAAGTAGGTCCCCAAGTAGTTGCCATCTTTAATTTATAAACTCTTTTTGCATTAGAAAAACTAAATAATAGTGAAACAAGTATTGTAATTTTGAGAAGTAATCTCATCACTGTCCTTTAAGATTATTATTTGATAAAATAGGTTGGAAGAATCGTTTTATCAAGATGTAAAAATTTTATCATAATTATTTTTAAAATAATTTTTAGTAAGTATAATTTTAGATTATAATATTAGTATTAATAAAAAGTGTTTTAAAATTAAATCCAATGGTGGTCGTAACTGGATTTGAACCAGTGACCAACACCATGTCAAGGTGCCACTCTACCACTGAGTTATACGACCAGCTCGACGTTTGGTAGACTGTAAGTACTAAAGGTACACACAAAAGATACACAAAAGAACTTCAAGAATAAACACTTGGAGTTATTTTATGAGCACTGTCCTATCATATTTGAAGTCATCAACTAATGGCTTTTTTAAGTATAGAAGAAGAACCCCTAAACCACTTGAAGAGATTATAGGTGCAAGAGAAGTAGTTAAAGCACTAGGTACAAATGAAACTCAAGCTATTACTAAAGCAATTAAACTTAATAACCTTATCAATGAAGCAGTTGAATTAAGTAAGATACAGTCTATACCTAAAGAGACTATTGTAGAGCTACTAAAGAGTGAACTAAAACTAACAACAAAGAAAACTAAAGAACAGAAAAAGAAACTATCATATTTCATTAAGTTATATCTTGAACAATCTAATGTGACATATAAAGAGTATAGATATAGAGAGTATTTCTTTAATGAATACTTACCATTACTTATGGAGGTTTTATTCAAGAAAAGAGATTTAGATATAGAAGAACTTACTTATGACAAGCTCTTAAAGATAAGAACATTGTTTATGAAGCTACCTAGTAGAAACTTTTATAAGTACAGAGTTGTAAATCAACTAGAATTAGTCTCAAAAGTCAATAAAGGAACTCTAAAGATAGCTAAAGAACATTTACTATCAGAAGATACAATAAACAAGAACCTAAAGAGGATAAAGTCACTACTATTTTTTGCAAAAGAACTTAATTGCTATAGTCATAACATACCTAAAACACTTGTAATCAATCGTAAAGGGGATACCTCATCAAGAGGAGAGAAAGCAATACTAACAAAGGATGACCTAGAGATAGTCTTTAGTCACACTAATGATGACCTTAAGTATCTATATGAAGTATCTTATTACTCAGGGATGAGAAGGTCAGAGTTGTATAAATGTAATATAGTAGACTATGAAGGTGTTTTATGCTTTGACCTAAAGAACATTACAGAAAAACTAAAGACAAGTTCAAGTTATAGACTTATACCTATCCATAGTAAGTTACTTTATAGAATAAATGAGTTTAAGAACATTATAGAGAATACTAAAGCTGACTGGATTAGTAATAGTTTCAGTAGATTAGTTAAGAGGTCATTTAAAGATACTAAAGGTAAGTCTTTATATTCCCTAAGACATACATTTGCTACTAATCTCATAGCCAATAAAGTTAATCCTGAAGTTATATCTGAGCTTATGGGACACTCACACTCTACAATGACTATGAGTAGATATGTTAAAGGTTACCCTATTGAAACCCTTAGAGAGGCTATAGAGTGTCTATAGTCTCTTATAGAGGTTAGGTTAATCTAATTTCTATAAGGTCACTAAGACCAATTAAATACAAAGGATAAAACAATGATGTATATTGAATTAGAAAGTATAGGACAAATGCTGAGAGTTGTAGATGGTAGTCTATGTATTGGTAATGAAAATGATGAAGGTATTTATGTAGATGACCTTAGAGGCTCTAAAGGTTGTGAACTATATAAAAGAGTAACCAAATTAGAAAAAGAGCTTGTAGGTGCCCTTACAGAGCTTAAAGAGATTGCTATTGATAAGGTTAAAAGAAATGAGTTAGAGGGAGTTATAGATGAGGCTAGAGAAGTGGCTTAGAGGCAGACTTTAAGAGTCTGCTTTAGTTAATTTCTAAACTAAGTTGTTCTTCTAAAACTTTTCTGACTTTAGGTGCTAAATAGAGTCTTTTACTTTGGTATCTAGGGTCTCTTTCGTCATCCCCTTGTACAATAAATCCATACTCAATTAATGTTCTTGTATGTGTTGACACGCTATTGAAAGTCCAATTAAGATTTTCTTTGAAATATGCTTGATTTTCTCCTTCTTTTTGTGCAATTACAATAAGTAGTAATATAGTTCTTAGCTGAAATCCTTTTAAACTTTTGGTTTTATGGTTCATAGGTTCAAGTTTGTCTGTACCTTTTAAAAGCATTATAGCTTGATTTATATTCACTCTTACTCCTTTGATAATATAATTAAGTATGTAATTTTACAAAATAAAGAATTAGAAAAAAATATATAATACCTATATTGTTACTTAAAGAAAAGAGGTCAGTAAGTCCACCTTACAGCTCTTCTTTTAATTTACCCTAATACTTTTATTACCTAACAACTAAAAAGCTTTGTAGCCTCCTCACAGAATATTTTATTAAAGATAACGACCTATAGGAGGGAACCTAATTTAACAATCTCAACAAATCCCTTAATTAGGTACTTCTCTTAAGAGGGACAAACCTAGGAAGAGAGTTTAACTTATCAACTTCTAAAAACACCTTTATTAAGGCTTTTTCTTAAGGGGTACTCACATAGGAGTAAATCAAGAGTGCTGACTCTAGGAATAAACAATCCAAAACTAAAATCAATATCATAAAAGGAGGTTCAGATGAACAACAATAAAGTACAACTAAAAGAAGTTGTGATGTTTACTGATGGCTCTTGTTTAGATAATGGCAGAAATGGAACTGGAGGATACTGTGCATTACTACAGACACCAAACAAGAAACATCAAAAGATAATTAAAGGTAGTGAGTTAGATACTACGAACAATCGTATGGAAATAACAGCTATCATTGAAGGACTAAAGGCAATTAAAAAGCCTTCAAGAGTTACAGTCTATAGTGACTCAAACATTACTGTAAGAGCTATTAATGAATGGCTTGAAGGTTGGATAAGAAAGAACTTTAGGAAGGTTGCTAATGTAGACCTTTGGAAAGAGTATTTAGAGGTATCAGCTAAACATCAAGTTAAAGCTATATGGGTTAAAGCTCATAGTGGTATCTATGAGAATGAACTTGTAGATGATATAGCTAGAAGTGAGGCTATAAAGTTACATAGTAATAGAGGTGTTCATTATGGATACTAAGATTACTATAATTGATGGTGTATGTGGCTCAGGTAAGAGTCAAGGCATTATAAAGCAAATGAAAGAACAAAGTTTTAAGAAGTGGATATGTTTTACTCAGTTCATTAGTGAATGTCATAGATATGCAGGAACTCAACCTATATCTAAGAAGAATGATGAACCAAAGAGACTCAAAGATGGAAGTTTAATCTATGATGAACTCTCAGAGTTTAACTGTTCAGAGCTAGAGTTCAAGCACCCTCTAAGGAAAGGTAGAGGACAGAAAAAAGAGGACTTAATAGAACTTCTTAAACAAAGAGAAAACATAGTTACAACCCATCAAATGCTAACTAATATAGGTTCAGATGTACAAGAGATAATCTCTGAGTTGTCTTATGTAGCTGTACTTGATGAAGTTGTAGACCCTATACAAGAGTATAAGATTACATCAAACAACAAAAAGGAACTCTTTGAGCATGAGTATGTCTATCTATCTGATGATGGAGTAACCTTATGTTGGAACTATGAGAAATACCCTGATAGAAAGAAGGGAGATAACTTCTACAAAGAGAAACAGTTGATTGATAGTAGCAACTTAATCCTTTTAGATGGTAGTATTTATCTATGGGAAATGTCAGAGAGTCTCTTCAACTCATTTACAGAAGTTTATATACTTACATATCAGTTTGAAGGTTCTCCTTTGATGTGGTTTTTAAAAGCTAAAGGGATTGAGTATGAAGTACAGTACAAACCAAAGCCTAATGTAAAGTATGGAGACCTAATCAATATCATTGAAGATGAAAGACTAAACGCCATTGGAGATAGCCCTAACTTCTTATCTTCAAACAGAACTAGGAAGTTATCTGAGGGAGAGAATAGAGACCTCAAAGCAAATCTAAACCATCTAAGGAAAAGAGTTTGGAATGATGGAGAAGATAGAATGTGGACTTGTTTAGGTAGTGCTAAAGATGACTTAGGTGTTAATGGGTGGAAGAAAGGATTTGTACCTTTTAATATAAGAGGCTCTAACGAATATAGACAAGTTAAAAACTGTGCTTACTTGTTCAATGTATTTCTAAATCCAAACATCACTAAATACTTTAATAAGTATGGTGTAAATGTTGATGAAGATACTTATGCTCTTAACAGTATGCTACAGTGGTTATTTAGGTCTAGACTAAGAGATGGTAAATCTATAAGTGTTTATATCCCTTCAAAGAGGATGAGAGAGTTACTTAAAGAGTGGTGTAGACACAACTAAAATTACTAATGGACACAAAGTATGAAGTTAAAAGTGTCCAATATGAAAATTAAGCTCCTATTGATGGTATCTACAGAGGTTTATCTGTAAAGAACAACAATCTTACTTTAAGTAGAGACTTTAGAATAACTTTAGTGGATGGTTAATCTAGATGACCTATGAATTAATTAATATAGAAATGAGCTTAGGTTAGAGCTATAGGAGAGTTAAAAGTATATCTATAGCTAGACCTTAATCTCATTTCTAAATAATCATAGACTTAGAGTTAAGACTTAAGATATAACTATAGACTGACTTTAAGTAACTACTTCACTACGTGTGTCTTTTATACTACCTATTTCTTTTACTATTACCTTTTATTTGATGACATTACAGTGACTAAAGAGGACACCTATGACACAGTTGAAGATGACTGGAACTGTTCATATAATCCTACTGTAGGCTCTTACAGTGGAGGGTCATCTTATAGTAGTTCTGATAGTAGCTACTCAAGTAGTAGCGATAGTGGCTTTTAGGAGGTGACTATGGAGTTAATTAATTCAAACAATGGAGAGGTTGTAATCACCCTTAAAGAGATTACAGATTTGATTAAAGTTCAACATAGTAAAGCTATGAAGAAGGTAGCAAAGTTAGCTGAAGAGCCAAGTTTTGGTTGGGTAGCCAAAATGGATTTCCAATATACAAGCGGTAAAGGAAGAGTTGAAACTATCCAAACCTACTCATTAAACAAGAAACAGGCTATAGCAGTTGGAGCAAAGTTAAACAATAAGTTACTGATGAAGGTTATAGATAGACTAGAGGAACTAGAGAAGGCTAAGGGTCAAAAATAAACTTAGGAGTTACTATGAAAGTAGTGCTTAAAGTGAGGCTAAAGCTTGGACGGCGTAGCCTCTTACTTAAAGTGTGGTGGATAATCCACTCAAATGTAATTATATCAGATAAAAACTAAATCTAACTACAGTTATTCTAAAGTTTATCTCATTGTATTTATATAATAGTTTAATAAAAAATAGTAAAAATATCTGAAAGGACATATACGTATTAGAGCAAATTAATTCTCCCCCGTTGGGTATCAAAAGATACACACAAACGATACACAAAAAGGCAAAAGGTACACAAAAAAGTGTGTATCATTCAGCTATATTTAAGTTTATATTAAGATTGTAAATGTTAAAGTTTTGAACTTGAAAGTTCGATTTGAAGGTATCTACAAGGTTAAATCCAATGGTGGTCGTAACTGGATTTGAACCAGTGACCAACACCATGTCAAGGTGCCACTCTACCACTGAGTTATACGACCATTAAATTAAACGTTTAAGTCGTGTAATTCTTTAAAAAGAAAAGCTTCAACTATCTCGTCAATACTTCTTTGTGTAGGAGCGACTAATACAGCAATATTTTCTTCAATAAATTGCCATACATATTCTTGTTCGTTTATAACAACAACTGTTTCAACCCAAGCTTCAATATCATTTCTATCTTTATAAAATTTACAAGTAGCTATTTGTCCAGCATCAAGTTCAATAAATGCCCAATATTTTAATGCATCCAAAGTTGTTAAAAGTGCCTCATGTCTACTGTTACAATCAACAGGTATTAATAAATTCATTTTAGTCCTTCATTTCACTTTTGAAAATATTATCAATTTTGTCTTTGATAATCTTTAAAATGAAAAATTATTATATATTTTTACAGCTTATTAAAATATTACAAATAAAAAATATTTATAAATAAATTTTATCATACCATTTAGAAAAAACAAAAAGTGACCATAGATGTTGTTTAAACTTTCTTTTTTTGGACAATTCATATATTTGTTTTAGATACTCATCATTAAAAAAATTTGTATTTTTATTTACCCTTAAAATTAGCTCCAAGATAGAATCTTTATACTCTTCATGAATCCATTCATTAAAAGGGGAATTAAAGCCCTTTTTTGTTCTGTTAATTATCTCATTAGGTATATATTTTGATGCGATTTTCTTTAATAAATATTTATTAGTATCCCCTACTTTTATATTTGAATCAATACTAAACATATAATTTACTAATCTATAATCTAAAAAAGGTGTTCTAACCTCTAAAGAGTTTCTCATCGAAATTCTATCAACTTTACTTAATAAAGCCTCACCTAACCATATTTTTAAGTCTATATAACTCATCCAATCAACTGGATCTTTTTTGGGTGAATCAGATTTAAAAGTTGGAACTTTTTTAAATAACTTTTTCTTTTGAATATCTGTAAAAACTTCTCCAAATGAATTATAAAGATTTTGTTTTTTAATAATTCTTCTTAAATATTCACTCTCTTTAGTATTATTTTGTAAAGCACTGATTATTGAATCTAAAAAACTATTTTGCTCATCAGATAAAGTTTTTTCAAACTCATAATATTTTAAAAATTTTGCATAATTGTCATAACCTAAAAACAGTTCATCACTTCCTTCCCCACTTAATACTGTTTTTATACCCAAGCTATGTATTTTTTTTGTTAATATATTTAAAGGGATTGCAGCACTGTCTCCATGGGGTTGTTCTAAAGCCTCTATTGTATCTTCAAGATTATTTATAAAATCATCTTTTCCTATCTCTACAGGAGTGTGCAAAGAGTTTATATGTTTTGAAGTAATCTTTGCATAATCCAACTCACAATAGTTTTTATACTCTTTATATCCAATTGAAAAAGTATTTATTCTTTTATTTGTAATCTTAGAATATAAAGCAGATATCAATGAACTATCAATACCACCACTAAGTAAACTTCCAACCTCTACATCAGATACTAATCTTGATTCAACACTTTTAAAAAGTAACTCCTCAATACCAAGTAAAGCTTCCTTTTCATCTTTAATCTTTTTATATGTATTAATTTTATAAAAACGCTTTTTTGTTATTGTTTTACCATCAAAAACCATATAATAGGAAGCTTCTAATGCATTTATATCTTTATAAAAGGTATTATCTTCAAGGGGAACAAAATATTGCATATATTGAGATATAGCAACTTTATTTATACTTGGAGTAGTTCCTAGTATTTTTATAATAGAATTAATTGAACTAGAAAAGATAAATTTATTCTCTTTAAAATAATAAAAAAATGGCTTTTTACCGTATCTATCCCTTGCACAAAAAAAACTTTTCTCTTTCATATTATAAATACAAAATGAAAACATACCATTTAATTTATTTAAAAAATCCTCTTTATACTTTTGATATAATCTAATTATAACTTCTGTATCAGAAGAGGTTTTACAAATAAGTTTTTCCTCTTCAATCAACTCTTTGTAATTATAAATCTCACCATTAAATACAATTAAAATATCATCAAAAACCATTGGTTGGTTAGCTTCTTCATATAAATCAATAATAGATAACCTAGTATGTCCAAAATTAGCCCCACCTACTTCTAAATGGGAATTAAAATCTGGACCTCTATTATTTAAATTTTCTAAAGCTTCTTTGAAATTGTTTGAATAAAAATTTGTACCTAAAATACCACACATATTAAATCCCAAAAAAAGTATGAATAATCAAAATATATAAATATATTAAAACTATAAATGTAATACTGCTAATCAAAATAGAAAATGTAGTATCTACAGGTTTACAATTGTATAAAGAAGCTAGATTAACATTATTTACAGCTAAAGGTACAATTAACTCTAAGAATATAATAGAACCAATAAAAGGATCTATATTAAAATATAAAATTACAAAAAGACCTATTAATGGCAATACTATATGTTTAAATAATACTACATTTATAGATAAACTCCAATTCGCTGTTTTTATTTTTACTTGAGACATAAATATACCAAAGACAACCAACTGCATAACTATAGCTGCATATGCCCCCATAGTAAACAGTTTATCAAAGTCCTCATTCAAAGTAAAATCAAAATAGTTGTAAGCTATTGCAATAACTGTAACATGAATTGCTGGTATTTTTATAATCTCTTTAATTGCATTAATAAATTTAAATTTATCCCCAGCAAAAAAGTAAACAGAAAATATATAGATAAAGAAAACATTTGCAATATTTAAAATAGAGGTATAAGGTACACTAGCTTCACCAAATAAAGCTATACCTAAAGGGATACCTAAATTTCCAGTATTTCCAACTAAAGAACATGCTAAAAACACCGATTTATCTTGTGGTTTTTGTTTAAATAGTTTTTTGGCATAAATAAATGAAATAGCTAATGTTATAAAAATTGCTACAAAATATATAAGTGGAGAGATTAAAAAATTTTCATTTAATTTAGCTCTCGTTAATCCCCAAAAAATAAGTATTGGTTGAAGAAAATATAGATTAAGTAAAACAAAACTTCTTTCATTTACTTGGCTTTGAAATACTTTTTTATAAATGAAACCAATTATAATAAAAAGATAAATTGTTGCGACAGATAATAATGCTTCGATAAAATATTCCTTTAAAAAGGAGTATTTTATCAAATAAAAGTAGTTGTTTAGCTTTTAAGAAGCCATAAAACCTTTAATCATAAAGAACACACAAGCAGATAAAAATGCAGCAGCAGGTACTGTTATAACCCAAGCAGCTATAATCTTTTTAACAGCATCTCTTTTTACATATTTAACTCTTTTTGCTGTTTTGAACTCTCTTTTATCCTCTTTAACTTGTTCAATTTTTTCATCAATTGCTTTATACAATTCAGCAATTCTTACATAATCTGATTTATTTTTTTTCTCTAAATCTTCTAACTTAATCAACTCTTCTTCATAAGATTCTAAAAGTTTCTTGTCTTTTTTAAATTTTTTTCTAGTATCACTTATAAACTTAGCTTCACTAGAATCCAGCCACTCTCTTAAAAATCCTACACCAAATACCCCACCAACAGCAATATGAGTAGAAGAAACAGGTAAACCTAACTGACTTGCAATAATAACAGTAATAGCAGCAGCCATAGCAATAGAAAATGCTCTAACTTGGTCAAGTTCTGTAATTTCAGAACCAACAGTTTTGATAAGTTTTGGACCATATAAAGCCAAACCTATTGCTAAACCTACTGCTCCAACAGCCATAACCCAAAATGGAATACCAACTTTTGATGAGATTGCATGACTTGTAACAGCATCATTGATAGCAGCTAAAGGTCCAATTGCATTTGCAACATCATTTGCACCATGGGCAAAAGATAATAGTGCAGCTGCAAAGATTAAAGGTATTGTAAATAAAGTATTTACCCCTTCTCTATCATTTTTTATTTTTTGCGAAGCTTTTGCTATTATTGGTTTTACTAAAATATACACGATTATAGCAAAAATTACACCTAAAATAGTTGCTGTAAAAAAGTCTAATTTAATTATCTTTTTAATACCCTTTAAAATAAGATATGTTGAAAAAGCCCAACTCATAACTGCAACTAATATTGGTACAAATTTTTGCGCAGAAGTAATCAAATCTTTTTTAAACATGATTTTTTTCTTAATAAAAAAAAGAAAGCCTGCTGCTATAACTCCACCTAAAATAGGAGAAATAATCCAAGAAGCAGCAATTTTCCCCATTGTTCCCCATGATACAATAGAAAATCCAGCAGCAGCAATTCCTGCACCCATTACTCCCCCAACGATAGAATGAGTAGTTGATACAGGTGCACCAATAGAAGTAGCAAAGTTTAACCATAAAGCTGCTGATAATAAGGCAGCCGTCATAGCCCAAATAAAAACTTCAGGATTTGAAATTAAAGCAGGGTCAATAATCCCTTTTTTAATAGTTTTAACAACATCCCCACCAGCAATAAAAGCTCCAGCAGCTTCAAAAACAGCAGCTATAATAATTGCCCACATTAAAGTCATTGCCTTAGAACCAACTGCTGGTCCTACATTATTAGCAACATCGTTTGCACCTATATTCATAGCCATGTAAGCACCAAATACTGCTCCAATAACTAAAAACATATTATTATGCATTGCACCATGAGATGCATAACTCCAAATAAAAACTATTACAACAAAAAGCAATGCCAATGAAAACTTAGCAAAAGAAGGTAAGGTCTTTTCTGTAGCCCTATCTATTGTGTCTAAAGTTTGAATATCCAATTTTTTCCTTTTGTAACCATTTTGAAACTAAAATATTTTAGGATTATATTGGTTTTTTATTTACTTAGACTTTAAGTAAACTTAAAATATTTATTACTAAAATATTTAAATTATCAGCATTCTCTATAAAATATTCCAAAAAAATATCAAAATTTCAAAATTTTTTATATAATTTAAATAAAATTCTTGACAAAGAAATGTTTTTTCTATACAATAGTCATAAAATATAGAGTTTATAAATAAAAAAGGAGTAAAAAATGAGTATTACAATACTTACAGACGAAAGTTCTCCAAAAATCTCTAAAGTAAAAAAAGAGTTCGATATTTTCAGAGTAATATCTATGAAAAAAGGGAATTTAAATATTATTGAATTTTTCAATAAAGATGGTGCTTTTAGAGGGTTTGGTAGAGATACAAAAGCAGCTTATAAAAGAGCTAAAAAAGCTTTAAAAAATTACTATAAATAAGTAAAAGAGGGATTACCCTCTTCTACTTCTTGATGACTTTCTATTATCACCACCTGAAGAATTTCTTCTTCTATTGTTGTTTCTACCTCTTGAATTTGAGTAACCACCTCTTCTATTTCTATTACTTCTATCACCCTTATCATTTTTAAGTCTTTCAATAAGTCTTTCAATATCAATTTGTGATTTACCAATGTAATTATTACCTTTTACATAAGTGTCATTTGTCAAAATAGATGCTAATTTATGTGCAATAGTAGTTAAATCATACTCTTCTTTTAAAGATTCAACAATATTTATACCTGAATCATAAATTTTTTGTTCAATTATTTTACTTTTAAGAGAATCAGTTTTTTTCTCTTTTACTGAATTAATATTTGGAATAACTTTTGCTTCTAGTTTTCCACCTGTATCTTTTTGTATTTTTTGTAACATTTTGAACTCATGAGGCGTAACAATTGATACAGCCATACCATCTTTACCTGCTCTACCTGTTCTTCCAATTCTGTGAACATAAGATTCAGAATCAAATGGTAAATGATAGTTAAATACATGAGATACATCATTTACATCAAGACCTCTTGCTGCAACATCAGTAGCAATTAAAACCTCTAATTTACCCTTTTTAAATGAGTTAATAGCCTCTTCTCTTTGTCTTTGCTCCATATCACCATGTAGTCCTTTTGCTGAGAAACCTTGCGATACTAAGAAAGTAGATAATCTATCAACCTCTTTTTTTGTTCTACAGAAGATAATTGATTTATCAGGATTTTTGAAATCATATAATCTAATTAATGCATCATCTCTTTCATGCTCATCAACAACATAGTATGTTTGAGTAATTTTTGAGTTAGTAATCTCTGATTTAGTGATAGTTATAAACTCTGGTTCAACTAAAATTGTTTTTGCTAAAGCCTTGATTGCATTAGGCATTGTTGCAGAGAAAAGTAAAGTTTGTCTAGTAGATGGCATATATGTAAATATCTCTTTGATATCATCCAAAAATCCCATATCTAACATCTCATCAGCTTCATCTAAAACTACATAAGATGGGTTAATCACAATTTTTTTATCTCTTAAAAGGTCTAAAAATCTACCTGGTGTAGCTACAACTATTCCTGCATTTGCAATATGTTTTAACTGTCTAGAATATGATTGACCCCCATAAACTGTTGCCGTATTTATTGATAAATGTTTACCAAATCTAAAAAGTTCATCTGAAACTTGCATTGCAAGTTCTCTTGTTGGTACAATTACAACAGCCTCTACTTCTTTATTACCTTCCATCATATTTATGATTGGTAAACCAAAAGCAGCAGTTTTTCCTGTACCTGTGTGCGCTTGTCCAACTATATCTTTTCCCGACAGAACAACTGGAATCGCATCTCTTTGAATAGGACTTGGTTCTTTAAAACCTGCATCTAAAATCGCTTTTTGTAATTTCTCTTTGAAACTGAAATCATTAAAAGTCATTATTTTCCTTATATATTTAAATAGTAAAACATACACTAATAAGCTGGTGTTTTAAAAAGTAGAAAATTAAAAACTGATTTTAAAATGCTAAAACAAGGCCTTGAAATTCGATACTCAAAGTATTTACAGTATATTTGTGTATAGTTTCGCGGATTATATCCAATTTTAGATAAATTTAAGCTTTTATTAAATAAGGGCGAGAGCCCCTATTTTCTAGATACTATCAAGACCTTTATAGTCTTCTAAGTATTTTGTATCATAATTATTTGAGATAAAATCTTTATTTTCCATCATTTTTTTGTGGAAAGGAATTGTAGTTTTAATACCTTCAACCTCGAACTCATTTAAAGCTCTTTTCATGATATTAATAGCTTTTTCTCTATCTCTACCCCATACAATTAGTTTACCAATCATTGAATCATAATATGGTGGTACATCATAGCCAGCATAAACATGTGAATCAACTCTTACATTTCTTCCACCAGGAACAAACCATTGTTTAACTTTTCCTGGGCAAGGTAAGAATGTATTTGAATCCTCTGCAGTAATTCTTACTTCAATTGCATGTCCATTGAATTGAATCTCTTCTTGTGCAGGTAATTTTTCACCCTCTGCTACTTTAATCATCCATTCAATAATATCCATACCAGATACCATTTCAGATACTGGGTGTTCAACTTGAAGTCTTGTATTCATCTCCATAAAGTAGATGTTTTGTTTATCATCAGCTAAGAATTCAAAAGTTCCCGCACCCTCATATTTTAAATATTTAGTTGCTTTTACTGCTACACCATGAAGTTTTGCTCTTGTTTCATCATTTAATAAAATTGCTGGTGATTCTTCAATAACTTTTTGGTGTCTTCTTTGTAAAGAACAATCTCTTTCCCCAATATGGATTGCATTTCCATGAGAATCTCCAATAACTTGAACTTCAATATGTCTAGGATTATTGATAAATCTTTCTAAATACATTGTACCATCACCAAATGCAGCTAAGGCTTCAGAAGAAGCTGCCATAAATAGTTGTTCGAAGTCCGCAGGATTTTTAATAAGTCTCATTCCTCTACCACCACCACCGGCAGCAGCTTTTGCCATAATTGGATACCCAATCTCATCAGCAACTTCTTTACCCTCTTCTACGGAATGAACTGCACCATCAGAACCAGGTACAACTGGTACACCAGCTTTAATCATCTCATCTTTTGCTTTAGATTTATCAGCCATTTTTTCCATAACTTCAACAGATGGTCCAATAAATTTAATATTATGTAATCTACAGATTTCAACAAAGTCTTGATTTTCAGAAAGGAAACCATAACCTGGGAAAATTGCATCACAACCAGTAATTTCAGCTGCTGTAATAATTGCAGGGATATTTAAATATGAATCGATTGATTTAACATCACCAATACATATCGCTTCATCAGCATGTTTTAAATATGCTGCATTTTTATCTCCGATAGAATAAATAGCAACAGATTTTTTACCCATCTCTCTAATAGTTCTTATAGCTCTTTGAACTATTTCTCCCCTATTAGCAATTAGAATTTTTTTAATTTCTGCCATAATCTATTCTCTATTATAATTTTTCTACAACGAACATTGGCATATCGTATTCTACAGGAGATGCATTTTCAATTAATACTTTTACTATCTTACAATCAAACTCCGCTTCAACTTCATTCATAATCTTCATAGCTTCTAAAATACATAAAGTTTGACCTTTTTTAACTGTATCCCCCTCTTTTATAAAAGGTTGAGCTTCTGGTGATGGTGATGCATAAAAAGTTCCAACCATAGGAGAATTAATTGTATCTCCACTAATTGCTGCAGGTGCACTCTCTTGCGCAGCAGGAGTAGCAACTGGTGCAGGTGCTGCAGGAGCAGCTACTTGTGCAACTGGTGCTGAAGTTGTAACAACTGTACCACCTTCAAAACCTTTTTGCATAGCAACTTCAAATTCACCCTCTTTAACTTTTAATTTATTTAATTCACTTTTATCAAAAACTCTTATTAATTCTTTTATCTCTTTAAAATCCATCTTTTACCTCTTTTTGTAAATTTGTTCGAATATTACCATATTTTTTGTTATAAAATCTTTTATTAAATTTAAAAAAAAATCGTTTTGAATCCATTTTTTATCAAAAATTACTAATTTTTAGAGTAAAATTGATAAAAATTTAGCAAAATCTAGAAATTTTATTTTTTGTAATTTTTATATAATTTACATGAAATTTATATGAATTCTATGAGGAACCATAATGATAAGTGATTTAAACTTTATAAATATAGCACATGAAATAGCAAGTGCTTCAAAATGTGTATCAAAACAAGTTGGTGCAGTAATTGTAAAAGATGGAAGAATATTATCTACTGGATACAATGGTACTCCAGCAGGGTATATTAATTGTAGTGAACATTGGGATAACGAATATACAAAAGATCACCACGATTGGTCAAAAACATACGAAATACATGCAGAGATGAATGCTTTAATCTGGGCAGCAAGAAAAGGTATTTCCATTGAAGGTGGAACAATTTACGTAACCTTAGAACCTTGTAGTGAATGTTCTAAGAATTTAATAGCCGCAGGTATAAAAAGAATTGTTTATGATAAAGCATATGAACATACTAATTCTGAAGTAGTATCTAAATTTATTAAAGACAATGGAGTAACCATAGAGCAACTACAAAGATAATGGAAACACTTAATCATAAATTCTATTATAATTCATATTTAAAGTATGGAATAAGTGCAAAAGGTGTTCACTGGCAATCAAAAAAAAGCCAATATATAAGATTTGAAGTTTTAACTTCGTTTTTAGAAAAAATAGAAAATCATACCTTATTAGATTTAGGGTGTGGTTTTGCAGAATATTTAAACTATTTAGAAATAAATAAAATTACTTGCAAAAAATATATTGGTATAGATTGTGAAGAGTTTATGATTGAAACAGCAAAAAAGAGATACCCAAATAATAGATTTCTCAAAGCCAATATATTAGAAGATGACTTAGAGAAAGTAGATTATGTAATCTGTAGTGGGGGATATAATCTTATGAATAAGGTTGAATTTATAAATGCGATTGAAAACTCTTTCAAGATAGTAAAAAAAGGTTTAATTTTTAATTTTCTTACTAAAAACAATTTACATAATCTAACAATAGAAGAGATACTTAAATATTCTAGAAATTTTACAAATAAGATAGATCTTAATACAAATTACTTACAAAATGATGCAACAATATATTTAAAAAAATAAATATCATAACTTTTTCATATATTCGTAATAAAATATAATTCTAAAATAATACCTAAGGAAAACAGATGAAAGTTGGACTATTTATTCCCTGTTTTATGAATGAACTTTACCCAAATAGCTGTATGGCAACTTTAAAACTATTAAAAAAATTTGATTTAGATGTTGAGTATCCAATGGAACAAACATGCTGTGGACAACCTATGGCAAATTCTGGATGTTCAAAAGATATGAAAAGTTTAGCATACAAGTTTGTAGATACTTTTAAAGATTATGATTATATTGTTGCACCATCTGGTTCTTGTGTTACTATGGTAAAAGAACACTATGAGCCATTTTTTGATGAAAATGAAGATTATAATAAAGTAAAAACTTCTATATATGAGATATGTGAATTTTTACATGATGTATTAAAAATTGAAGAGCTAGATACAAGTTTCCCTTATAAAGTAGGACTTCACAACTCATGTCATGGACATAGAGTTTTAGAGTTAGGTAGTGCAAGTGAATTAAATATTCCTTATAACAATAAGTTAAAAAACCTTTTATCCCTAATAAAAGATATAAAGATTGTTGAACTAAAAAGAGAAGATGAGTGTTGTGGATTTGGAGGAACTTTTTGTGTAACAGAAGAAGATATCTCAGTAGCTATGGGAAAAGATAGAATAAAAGACCATCTTGATTCAAATGCACAAATAATTACAGGTGCCGATATGTCTTGTCTTATGCATATGGAAGGGATAATCAATAGAGATAAACAACCTCTAAAAGTTATGCATATAACTGAAATACTAGCAGGAGAATTCTAATGAGTATTCATAATCACCCACTAAAAGCCAAAGAGTTTGTAAAAAATGATGAAAGAATGCATTGGCATGACAAGGCTCTATGGTTTGTAAGAGAAAAAAGAGATTTAGCTTCTAAATCTATCCCTGAATGGGAAACCTTAAGAACATATGCAGACCAAATCAAAAGCCATACAATGGCAAACCTTGATAAATACCTTTTAGAGTTTGAAGAGAATGCAAATAAAAGAGGTATAAAAGTTCATTTTGCAAAAGATGCCCAAGAGCACAACGAAATTGTATATAAAATATTAAAAGAAAACAGTGTAAAAAAAGTAGTTAAATCAAAATCTATGTTAACAGAAGAGTGTCATCTAAATCCATTTTTAGAAGAAAAAGGCTTAGAGGTTGTTGATACAGATTTAGGAGAAAGAATTGTTCAATTTAGACAAGAACCCCCTTCTCATATTGTTTTACCTGCAATTCACCTAAAAAAAGAGGATGTTGCAAGAACTTTCCATGAAAAAATTGGAACAGATGAGAACAACTCTGATCCAACATATTTAACAAGAGCAGCAAGAGGGCACTTAAGGGAAAAGTTTTTAGATGCTGATGCTGGTATCACTGGTGTGAACTTTGCAATTGCACAAACAGGTGGAGTTGTAGTTTGTACAAATGAAGGAAATGCAGATATGGGAGCAAGTGTTCCTAATCTTCATATTGCTTGCATGGGAATAGAAAAAATTATCCCTAGACTTGAAGATTTAAGTGTATTTACAAGATTACTAGCAAGAAGTGCAACAGGACAACCTATTACTTCTTACACTTCACATTTTCATGGACCAATTAAAGGTGGACAGATGCATATTGTAATAGTTGATAATAAAAGAACACCATTTTTACAATCTGAATCATATAAAAAAGCCTTGAATTGTATTAGATGTGGTGCTTGTATGAATACTTGTCCTATCTATAGAAGAAGTGGTGGACACTCTTATGACTATGTTATACCTGGACCAATTGGTTCAACACTAAGTACTTTTAGAGATCCTAAAAAACACAAAACCCTTTCTTTTGCTTGTTCTTTATGTGGTTCATGTTCAAATGTATGTCCAGTAAAAATTGATTTAGACTCACAACTATATACACATAGACAAGATTTAAGAGAGCAAAATATAATCTCAAATAAAAAAAGATTGGGTATGCAAGCTGCCGTTTGGCTTATGAATAAACCAACATTATTTTCATTATTAGGAAAAATTGCTAGAAAAATAGTACCTATTCTTCCAAAGTCATTAATCTATAATAGATTGAATGTATGGGGGAAACAAAGAGATATACCAAATATGCCAACAAAAAGTTTTAAAGAATTATATAAAGAGGAATTTCAAAATGACAAGTAAAGAACAGATTCTTGCAAATATAAGAAACAAAAACAAAGTAAAAGATTGTGAGCTACCAAGTTATACAAATTTTGGAATTAAATTTGATAATCCTTATGAAAAGTTCTCTACGATGCTAGAAAGTGTAGGGGGAAATGCACTATTTATAAAAAAAGAAGAGCTTGAAAAAACAGTATCAACATTATATCCCGATGAAAAAATGATTGCATCAAATAGTGAATATTTTACAAATGATAACTTTAAAGCAAATGAAGAGCTTGACCCACATAACCTAAAAGATATAGATTTAGCAATTATTAAAGGTGAATTTGCAGTAGCTGAAAATGGTGCTGTTTGGGTTAGCAATAAAGATAATAGACATAGAAGTTTATATTTTATTGCACAAAATATAATTATTGTTGTAGATAAAAACAATATTGTTCATAATATGCATGAAGCTTATGAAAAAATTAGTTTTGATGATTCTACATATGGTGCATTTATAAGTGGACCTTCTAAAACTGCAGATATTGAACAATCATTAGTTATAGGAGCGCATGGACCTAAGTCTGGATATGTTATATTTGTAGAATAATATATACCTAACAGAGGTAAACATGAAAAAACTTTTACTTATCATTTTTATTTTTATCAACTTCCTTTATGCCCAAAGTAAAGAAGTACTATTTTTAAACTCATATCACAAAGGGTATAAATGGAGTGATGATATAATAAATGAAGTTGAGAAAAAATTTAAGGACTTAGAAGATGTTGAACTTACTGTCCTTTATATGGATACAAAAAGGGTAGAAAGTTCAAGTTATATTGACAAACTTTATGCTTTATATAAAGAGCAATTAGCCAATAGAAAGTTTGATTTAATAATAGCTAGTGATAACAATGCTTTTGATTTTGCAGTGAAATACTATAAAGAACTTTTTAAAGATACACCCCTTCTTTTTTGTGGAATCAACAATTTTAAAAAAAATGAACTTCCAAAAGATAAAAACTTATTAGATAATATAAGCGGGGTTGTAGAACAAGTAGATTTAGAAAAAAATTTCAAACTTATTTTAAACCTTCAACCAAATATAAAAAATCTAATTATCATAAATGATCAATCTAAAACTGGTCTTGCTATGAAAAAAGACCTTGCCCCTATAATGGAGAAATATTCAAAAAAAGTTAATATAGAATATATTGATAATATGGATATTGAACATCTAAAAACAAAAATAACAAATCTAAATGTTAATGATACAGCAATACTTTTAGTTTTATTATTTAAAGATAGTACAGGTAAATTCTTTACATATAAACAAAGTGTTATGCAGATTAGAAAGGCAAGTAAAGTACCTATTTATGGATTATGGGATTTTTATTTAGATTATGGAGTTGTAGGTGGACTTATGACTTCTGCTGTAGCACAAGGTGAAGCTGTATCAAATATGGCTTTGAGAATTTTAAATGGGACAAAAATAAAAAATATTCCAATCCTTGAAAAATCACCTAATAGATACCTTTTTGATTATGATGAAACAAATAGATTTGATTTGGATATCAAAGGGGTAGTTAAAAACTATGAGATAATTAATGAACCCCATAGTTTTATAAAAAAATATACTAAACTTGTAGTGATAACTATTACTATCATAGGTGTGCTTTTAATTATGGTTTTTTCTATGAGAGCAAATATCCAAAGAAGAAAAGTTGTAGAGAAAGCATTACAAAATAGAATTAAATTTGATAAAGTTCTTGTTGATACCCTGCCAAACCCAATCTATTATAAAAATAAAGAGGGTAAATTTTTAGGCTGTAACAAAGCTTTTTCTGAATTAGTAAATATGAGTAAAAATGAAGTTATAGGAAAAACAGCTAAGGACTTTTTCCCACCAGAGATTGCATTTAAAAATGCAAGAATTGATGAGGAGATTATGGCAACACTAGGAACAAACACCTCAGAGATGACTTTGCATACCCCTAGCAATCATATGAAACACATAATTATAAATAAAGCAGTTTATCTAAATAATGATGGCTCAATAGGGGGAATAGTATGCGTTATGGATGATATTACAGATAGAATTCAACAAAAACAATTTATTATTCAGCAAGCTAAATTAGCAGAGATGGGAGATATGGTTGCTGCAATAGCACACCAATGGAATGAACCTTTAGTAGAATTGTCTGCACAAGTTCAAGATATACAAACTTCATTTTTGTTAAATGAGTTAAAAGATACCCAAGTTGAAGAGTTTGTAAATGATTCAATGATTCAATTAAAATATATGTCAAAAACATTAACTGACTTTAGAAACTTTTTGAAACCCTCTACTACAAAAACACTTTTCTCAATTAGAGAATCATTTCAAGAGATTTTTGAGATACTTGGAAAACAAATCTATTACTCAAATATTAAGTTAAAACTAAACTATGACCATGAAGAGTCCGAACTTCTTATATATGGTTATGAAAATGAATTTAAACAGGTTTTATTAAATCTAATTAATAATGCAAAAAATAAAATCATTGAAAAAAATTCTGAAAAAAAATATAATCTAATCATTAATATTTCAAGTTGTGAAAATTTTACAACAATTGAGATAATGGATGATGGTGGAAATATTGATGAAAAAATAATAGATAAAATCTTTGAACCATATTTTACAACAAAAAGTGATGGAACAGGATTTGGTCTTTATATGGCAAAAGTAATTATTGAAGATAAAATGGGTGGATTAATTACAGCCCAAAATAAAGGTAAATATGTTGTATTTACCCTTAAATTGCATCATAATAAAGGATAAACAGTGAAAATACTCCTTCTAGAAGATAATAAAAAACTAAATACTACTATAAAGAAAAGATTAGAATTAAAAGGTTATAAAGTATTTAATTTTGAAGATGGACAAGAGGCATATGATAATATAACAGAGGGTTTTTCCTGTTTTATACTTGATATAAATGTTCCAAATGTTGATGGGATAAAAATACTAAAAAAAATACGTGAATTCTATAAAGATGTACCAGTAATAATCATAAGTGCTTCTGTTGAATTGGATATCATTAAAGAATCCTATGATTTTGGATGCAATGATTATCTAAAAAAACCTTTTTTTATTGATGAGTTAGAGATAAAAATAGAAAGACTTTGTCAAATAAAAGATGAACGAGTTAAATTTGATGAAAACTCATTTTTTGATTATAAATCTTCAACTTTAATTATTGATGATACAACTACAAGATTAACAAAAAAAGAAAGACTTCTTATGAATCTTTTTTTAACACAAAAAAATCAAGTTTTATCATATGAGATGATTGAAAACTATGTTTGGGAAGGTTCTTTTGCATCTATTGATTCTATTAGAAGTTTAGTTAGACGCCTAAGAAAAAGTCTTCCAAAAGAATATATTCAAACTGTTGTTGATACTGGGTATATTTTTAACAGTTAATTAAAACATCCTTTTATATATAAATTATGTAAAAATTATCATACTTTTTTCATTTGGTGTCGTTACAATTTAAATCGAGAGAAAAAAAATACTAAGGAGATCACAATGAAAATGTTTGGTAATACTACTAAACTGCTAGTTGCTGCAGCACTTGTTGCTGGATTAGGGACATCAGCATTAGCAAAAAAAGTTTATAAATGGAAATTGGCTACAACATGGGGACCAACACTACATCCATTTATTGATGCACCTACAAAGATGGCAAAAATGGTTGAAGAGATGTCTGATGGTAGACTAATCATCAGAGTTGATGCAGCAAATAAACACAAAGCTCCACTTGGAGTTCTAGATATGGTAAAGGGTGGTCAATATGACATGGGACACTCAGCATCATATTACTGGAAAGGTAAAGATATCAATACATTACCATTTTCTACTATGCCATTTGGTATGACTACACCTGAACAATATTCTTGGTTCTACTATGGTGGTGGAAAAGAATTAATGGAAAAAGTTTATAAAAAACACAAAGTATTATCATTCCCTGGTGGAAGTTCAGGGAACCAAATGGGTGGATGGTTTAGAAAAGAGATTAAAACTGTTGATGACTTAAAAGGTCTTAAAATGAGAATTCCAGGTTTTGCTGGTGAGATTATGTCAAAATTAGGATTAACAGTTACAAATATTGCTCCAGGTGAATTATATACTTCACTTGAAAGAGGAACGATTGATGCTTTAGAATGGGTTGGACCAGGTATGGATATTAACATGGGATTCAACAAAATTGCTCCATACTATTATACAGGATGGCATGAACCAGGATTAGATTTACAATTTTTAGTTAACGAAAGAGCATATAAAAAGTTACCAAAAGATTTACAAGAGATTTTAGTTGTTGCAATGAAAGCAAGTGCTTTTGATATGTATTTACAAAATTATCACATGAGTGCTGAAGCTTGGGCTTCAATTGAAAAAGATTATCCAAATATCAAAATCAAAACTTTCCCAAAACCAGTAATGGATGCTATGAAAAAAGCAAATGCTGAGTTAAGAGAAGAGATGACAAAAAATAATCCTTTACTAAAAGAGATTTTAGACTCTCAAGAAGCTTATCAGAAAAAAGTTAGAAAATGGACAGAGATGTCTGATTATATCTACTTAAAAGATAATTTATAAAAACAATAACTCCCTTTTTTAAGGGGGTTTGCTATATACTAATAAGCAATGTAAATATAAAAAATTATATTTATCTTACTTATTAAAAAATATCCAAAGGAATTTTAATGTTGTTAAAGTTAGAACGTGGTTTTGATAAATTCGCTGATATTATTGGAAGTATAACTGCTATAGCAATGGTACTAATGATTTTAAATGTGTTTTATGATGTAGTTATGAGATACTTCTTTAAAACAGGTTCAATTGCTATGCAAGAGATGGAGTGGCATCTATTCTCTGTAATTATATTAATTGGTATTGCGTATACTCTAAAAGAGGATGGGCATGTAAGAGTAGACCTTGTTTATGATAAATTAACTCCAAGAAAAAAAGCCTTAATTAATATGGTAGGGTCTGTATTATTTATTTTACCTATATCAATACTTGTTGGTTTAAGTTCAATAGATACAGTTGTAGAATCATATACAATGATGGAACAAAGTGGTGACCCAGGTGGTCTACCATATAGATGGATTGTAAAATCTTTAATACCATTATCATTTTTACTTTTAATTATCACTACAATTGGATTTTTTATTAAAAATCTAAATGTGTTTAAAGGTATCAGTAAAGAGTATAGTAACTATAATTTAAAAGAGGATATGCATCATGTGCAATGTGAACTTGAAGAGCATAAGTTTCATGTTGTAGATATAGATGGAAAAGATGAAGATACTAAAAAGGATGTTAATAAATGATTGGTATAGTGATGTTTTTCACAGCATTATTTATGCTGATTATTGGGTTTCCAGTTGCGTTTACATTTGCAGCAGTTGCTGTATTTTTTGGTATACTTGCAGGTTTTATTGAAATATTTTCTTATGCAGAAGAGGGTCAAGCTTTAATCTCTTTACTTCATGAAGGATGGGTTGAAGGTATCTCTATGTTTGATTATATGCCTTTTAGAATCTATTCTATTCAGCAAAGTACAATTCTTATGGCTATTCCTATGTTTATTTTTATGGGAATTATTCTACAAAAAACAGGTTTAGCAGAGAAACTATTGGAGTCTATGGGATTCTTATTTGGTGAAGTTAGAGGTGGTGTTGCTATTTCAACTGTATTAGTTGGAACTTTACTTGCAGCATCTACAGGAGTAGTTGGAGCTTCAGTTGTAGCGATGGGAGTAATTTCACTTCCTGTTATGATGAAATATAAATACAATACAGAGCTTGCCACCGGTACAATTTGTGCTTCTGGAACATTAGGACAAATTATTCCACCTTCAATTGTATTAATCATACTTGGAGATGTTTTCCAAGTTCCTGTAGGGGATCTATTTAAAGCCGCATTAATACCTGGACTTGTGTTAGTTGGAGCATATATTTTATTTATATTAGTAGTTTCATTTATAAAAAAAGATATGGCACCAGCAATTCCAGCT
The DNA here is from genome assembly GCF_963676935.1 of Halarcobacter sp. Classification (NCBI taxonomy): domain Bacteria; kingdom Pseudomonadati; phylum Campylobacterota; class Epsilonproteobacteria; order Campylobacterales; family Arcobacteraceae; genus Halarcobacter; species Halarcobacter sp. The sequence continues at coordinate 8,585 of NZ_OY781470.1, read as the reverse complement.
GATCCATCAAGAGGGAATAAAAAGAAACAGGTTATTAGAGCACTAATCGATATTATCCCATCACTAACACTTATAATTTTAGTTTTAGGTTCTATTTTTGAAGGTGTAGCTACACCAACAGAATCGGCAGCTGTGGGATGTATTGGTGCAGTTTTATTAGCAGTTTTATATAAAACATTTTCTATAGATGTTGTAAAAGAAGCAGCATTAGAAGCTGTAAAAATCACATCAATGGTATTTGGTATTCTTATTGGTGCTACAGCATTCTCTATGGTATTTTCATATACTGGTGGAGATGAAATTGTTGAACATGCTATGTTAAGTCTTCCAGGGGATGACAAATGGGGATTCATAATCTTTACAATGTTAGCAATATTAATCCTTGGATTCTTTATTGACTTTATTGAAATTTCATATATTATTGTTCCTATATTAATCCCTGTAGCTGATACCTTAGGTATAAACCCTGTGTGGTTTGCTATTTTAATTGCGATGAACTTACAAACATCGTTTTTAACCCCACCTTTTGGTTTTTCACTATTCTATCTAAAAGGTTGTGCCCCAGCAGGAGTTACAACAGGTCATATCTATAGAGGAGTATTACCTTTTATTGCTATACAAATAATTGTTTTAGGAATAGTTGCTTTCTATCCTGAACTATTTGGAATGACTGCAGAGATGTAGGTATAAAATGTCACACTGTATTAAACTTCTTTCAAACATCATATTAAAACAGTGTGACAAAATGTTTTCATTTATTAACGATCCTCAACAAAGAATCTATACCGTACCACGTCTTGAGTGATAAAATATTTTAAATTCAAAATAAAAAAATATATAAAGGATTTAAAATGTTAGAAGGTAAATATCAAGATTTTTATAAACAAATATCAAAACAAATTGATACTAAAAAAATTTTTACAGATAAATTACACACTTTAGCTTATGGAACAGATGCATCTTTTTATAGACTTATTCCAAAAATAGTTATTAAAACTGATACTTCAAAAGAGGTTGAAGATATATTAAAACTATCAAATGAGATGGAACTAAGTGTTACATTTAGAGCAGCAGGAACTTCCCTTTCAGGACAAGCAATTAGTGATTCAATTCTAATTGTTACTTCAAGAAACTTTAGGGATTTTAGAGTATCAGAAGACAAATCACTAATCTCTCTTCAACCTGCACTTACAGGACAAGAAGCAAATAATATATTAGCACCATTTTCAAAGAAAATTGGTCCAGACCCAGCTTCAATAAATGCAGCTATGATTGGTGGAATTGCAGCAAATAATGCTTCTGGTATGTGTTGTGGTATTTCTCAAAACTCATACAAAACATTAGATTCAATGAAATTAATTTTTGCAGATGGAACAAAACTTGATACCTCAGATGAAAAGAGTAAAGAGAGTTTTAGACAAACACATAAAGAGTTTTTATCTGCACTAAAAGAGATTGCAACAGAAACTAAAAATGATAAAGAATTAAAAGAAAAGATTGAAAAAAAATTCAAAATCAAAAACACTTGTGGTTACTCATTAAATGCATTAACAGATTTTGATGATGAGTTTGAAATCTTACAACACTTAATCATTGGAAGTGAAGGGACACTTGCTTTTATTGAAGAGATTACTTATAAAACAGTTGAAGACTTAAAAGATAAAGCAAGCGCATTAATCTATTTTAAAGATGTAAAAGAAGCATGTAGTGCAGTTACAAAATTAAAACTTGCAAGGGATTCAAAGACAATAGTTGTTGATGCGGTTGAGCTTATGGATAGGGCAGGGCTTAGAAGTATAGAAGAAGACCCAAGTATGCCAGATTTTATAAAAGATTTTGATGAAGAGGTAACTGCACTATTAATTGAAACTAGAGCAGTAAGCAATGAAGCATTAAAAATACAAATTAAAGAGATTGAAGAACTTTTAGAAGAGTTTAAAGTAGTTAGAGATTTCTATTTTACAACTGATGTAAAAGAATACACTATGTACTGGAAAATAAGAAAAGGTTTATTTCCAGCAGTTGGAGCTGTAAGAGATATTGGAACTACTGTAATTATTGAAGATGTAGCATATCCTATTGAAAGCCTTGCACAAGCAACACTTGAACTTCAAGAGCTATTTAAAAAACATAATTATAATGAAGCATTGATTTTTGGTCACGCCTTAGAGGGAAATTTCCACTTTGTATTTACACAAGACTTTTCAACTGAAGAAGAAGTAAAAAGATACGATGCGTTTATGAATGATGTAGTAAATCAAGTTGCTGTTAAATATGAAGGTAGTTTAAAAGCAGAGCATGGTACGGGGCGAAACATGGCTGCATTCATTGAAGTAGAGTGGGGTAAAACTGCATATTCAATGATGAAAAGAATCAAAGAATTATTTGATCCCAAAAACCTACTAAATCCAGGGGTAATTATAAATGATGATGCTGAAGCACATATAAAAAATTTAAAAGCTATGCCAGCAACAAATAATTTAGTTGATACATGTATAGAGTGTGGTTTTTGTGAGCCAACTTGCCCATCTAATGATATAACACTAACACCAAGACAAAGAATTGTGGTAAATAGAGAGATATCAAGACTAGAATCTATAGGGGAAAATGAAGAAGCAAAAGAGTATATGGATGCTTATCAATATGATGGTTTAGAAACTTGTGCAGCTTGTTCTTTATGCTCAACTGCATGTCCTGTAAAAATAGATACAGGAAGTTTAACTAAATATTTAAGAGCTGAACAAATAAGTGATACAGCAAACAATATTGCATCAAAAATTGCAAATAATTATTCAACTACATTAAAAGGTATGAGAGTTGGATTGGGTGGAGCTAATTTAGTTCATAAAATACTTGGAACTTCAAGTATGGAATCAATCACTTCTACATTTAGAGATTGGTCAAATGGGAAAATACCAAAATGGAGCCCATATCTTCCAAAATCTATTAATATTAATACAAATTTTGAACAACAACAATTAGATAAAAAAGTTGTTTATTTCCCTTCTTGTATAAACAGAAGTATGGGAAGAAATGCAAAAACGACAGTAGATGAAGAGTTATTTGATATAACAATAAAACTTCTTAAAAAAGCAGGATTCCAAATACTTTTTCCTAATAATCTTGAAAATCTATGTTGTGGTATGCCTTTCTCATCAAAAGGGTTTAAAGAACAAGCACAAATCAAATCTGATGAATTGGAAAAAGAGTTAAATGAGATTAGTAATTTTGGTCAATATCCTGTACTTTGTGATACCAGTCCATGTACTAAAAAAATGATTGAAAGTTTTAAGTCTGATATTAAACTATATGAACCAATTGAATTTGCTTTAGATTACTTAAGCCCTCAATTAGACTTTGAAAAAATTGATGAAGCTATTACAATTCACACAACTTGCAGTTCAAGAAAAATGGGATTACATGAAAAATTTATTGAACTTGCAAATATGTGTTCAACAAATGTAATAGTTCCTGATAATGTAAAATGTTGTGGTTTTGCAGGGGATAGAGGTTTTAACTTCCCAGAACTTAACGATTCTGCATTAAGATTTTTAAAAGATAACACAAAAAATGCTAAATATGCATTTAGTACTTCTAAAACTTGTGAGATTGGTTTAAGTGAGCACTCAAATTTAGATTATAACTCAATATTTTATTTAATTGATAAGGTTACAAAAGCAAAAAATTGTTAATCTTTTTTTTATAAAACAGATATTTACCATTTTTTTGGTAAAATATCTGTCTTTATGAGAAAGGATTAAAATGAGAAAAATTATACTTGCCCTTTTTATGGCTGCTTCTGTATCATTTGCAGAGTTAATAAATGGAATAGCCCTAACTGTAAACGATGAACCAATCACATTATATGATGTTGAAAAAGTAAAAGTTCAATTTAATATACCAAGAGAAGAAGCAATAGCACAATTAGTAGATAAGGCACTTTTTACTCAATTAATAAAAGAACATAATATCACTGTTGATCTTTTTGATGTTAACAATTATTTAGAAAAATTGGCTGCATCTAATGGTATGGATTTATACCAATTTAAATCAGTTATTAAACAAAAATACAAAGATTATGATGCTTATGAAGAACAAACAAAACAATTGATTTTAAAACAAAAACTTACAGAGAAACTTGTAAGAGGTAACTTAAAAATTGCAACAGAAGAAGACCTTAAAATATATTATGAAAACAACGCAAATATGTTTAAAATGGCTACAAATGTAAAAGCAGTACAATATAGCTCAAAAAATAGAAAAAGCCTTGAAAGTGCAATGCAGAACCCAATGATTAAGCTTCCTGATGTAAATAGTTCACCTATAGATTTAGATCAAAGAAATTTAAATCCACAGCTTAGATATATGATTAATGAAACAAATAATAATCAATTTACACCTATATTTACTGCTGGTGACCAGTATGTTACACTTATGATACTACAAAAACAAAATGAACAAACTATCGCTTTTGAAAATGTAAGAGATAGGATATTTAATATTATTATGCAAGATAGAGAACAAAAATTTCTAAAAGATTATTTTGAAAAATTAAAACTATCTGCAGATATAAGAATAGTAAGATAATAAAGGAAATAGATGTTTGAAGTAATTATTGGTCTTGAAGTCCATGTACAACTAAATACCAAATCTAAACTTTTTTGTTCGTGTGCAACAAGTTTTGGAGAAGAACCAAATACAAATGTATGTCCAACATGTTTAGGTTTACCTGGAGCATTACCAGTTTTAAATAAAGAAGCAGTACATAAAGCGATTATGTTAGGAACTGCACTTAAATCACAAATTAATAAAAAATCTATATTTAATAGAAAAAACTATTTTTATCCAGACCTACCAAATGGATACCAAATTTCACAATTTGAAGTACCTGTTGTAGGATTAGGTGAACTTGTAATAGATTTTGAAGATGGAACTAGTAAAAAAATTGGTGTAACAAGAGCACACTTAGAAAATGATGCAGGTAAAAATATTCATGCAGGTTCAGTTTCTCATGTAGATTTAAACCGTGCAGGGACTCCACTTTTAGAGATAGTTTCAGAACCAGATATGAGAAATGCAGATGAAGCGATTTTATATCTAAAAAAACTTCATTCAATAGTTAGATACCTTGGTATATCTGATGCAAATATGCAAGAGGGTTCATTTAGATGTGATGTTAATGTATCTATTAGACCAAAAGGTGATACAAACCTTTATACTAGATGTGAAATCAAAAATATGAACTCATTTAAATTTATTGAAAAAGCAATAAAATATGAAGTAAATAGACATATCGAAGCTTGGGAAGATGGAGTGCATGATAAAGAGATTGTTCAAGAAACAAGACTTTTTGATCCAGATTCAGGTGAAACTAGATCTATGAGAGGTAAAGAGGATGCTGCGGATTATAGATATTTCCCTGACCCAGACCTTTTAGCTTTAATTATTACAGATGAGATGATGGAAAAATATACTCAAATTCCAGAACTTCCTGATGAGAAGAAAGAGAGATTTGTAAAAGAGTATAAAATTAAAGAGTATGATGCTTCAGTAATAACAGCTTCTGTTGAGATGGCAAACTATTTTGATGAGATGATGAAAGAGGGAATTACGGGTAAAAATGGCGTTACTTGGCTAACAGTAGAACTACTAGGAAGACTTGATGGTTCAGGACTTGAAGATTCTTTTATTGATGCAAAAACTCTTGCTACAATTGTAAAAAGAATTGAAGATAACACAATATCTGGAAAAGCAGCTAAAGAGGTTCTTGATTATTTAATTGAAAATGAAACTTTAGATGTAGATTCATCAATTGATAAACTAGGATTAAAACAAGTATCTGATGATGGAGCATTATTAGAGATTATTGATGGAATTTTAGCAGCAAATGAAGATAAAGTTGTAGAATATAAAGCTGGTAAAGAGAAACTAATTGGATTTTTTGTAGGTCAAACTATGAAAGCATCTAAAGGTTCAGCAAACCCACAAAAAGTAAATGAACTTTTAAAACAAAGATTATCATAACAAAGTAGAGATATCTCTACTTTGCTCTACTTAAATTAAATAATAAACCAAATGAAATTAATGAAAATATAGCGGCAAATAAAAATGGTAAATGCATATCATTAAAAACACCTGCTATAAATCCTGAAAGTACAGGAGCTGTAGCAGCACCCATCCATCTTAAAAAGTTAAATCCACCTGATATAATATTTTTTTCAAAATCTACTTCCATAACATAAGAGGTTAATAAAGAGTTATTAACACCAGATAATAAGCCAGATAGAATAATTAACATACTCATTAATGACTTTGTTTCTATTTGCATTATAATCAAAAGCACAATAGCAAAAAGAGCAATAGAAAAAGGTATTATATTTCTTACTTCAAATATTTTTTCTAACTTTGTACTTATAATAATTGAACCATAGGCTAAAGCTAAACCCCATCCAAAAAATAGTAAGCCCATCTCTAAAGGATTTAAACTAACAACTAAAGGAGAATATGCCAAGATAACAATAAAACCATAGAAATATAACATTGCAGCAATTGATATAAGTATAAATTTTTTATTTGTAAAGAGTAGTTTCAGATCATTAAATGTAATTGTTTTTCTTTTATTTTCTAATTTAGGTACTTTTACAAAGAAAAATACAGCAAGGAAAGCACAAAAAGATAATACTCCTGTAGCTAGAAAAGGGTATCTCCAAGAGTGTTCACCTAAAAAACCTCCAAGTAGTGGTCCAGCAGAAATACCAAATCCAATTGCACCTTCAAACAAACCAACTGCTTTATGATAATCTTTAGATAATGCAATTAAAACAATCAAAGCAGTTGCAAAAAATAAAGCATTTGAAAATCCCCAACCTGCTCGAAATAAAGATAAATCAAAAATAGAATTAGAAAAAGCACATAAACTTGCAAAAAATGAAACTAATCCTAAGCCTATTACCATAATAGCTTTATCACCAAATTTAACTGCTAAAATACCAGCAGGCAACATCATAAAAGCCATCATAAGAATATATGCACTAAATAACATCTCCACTTGCCAATGGTTTGCACCTAATTTAAGAGCTATATCTGGCAATATAGGATCAACAACTCCCATTCCCATAAAAGCTAAAAAAACTGCCAAGACAGTAATATTTTTACCTAGCTTTTTAGTTTTCATCATAATACTTATCTATATTAAATGAGATTTTATCTAAAAGTTTAAATATAGTATCCACCTCATCTTTAGAAAAATCATTAATCATTGCTTCTCTGAAATTTTCGATTACAATTTTAGTTTTTTCAAGTACTCTTTCTCCTTGAGAAGTAAGATTAATCGTTTTAACTCTTTTGTCCTCTTGTGTAGGTATTCTAACTATATAAGCTTTTTTTTCTAAGGCATCAAGTGTTCTTGATATAGTAGTTTTATCTTTACCTAAATTCTTACTCAATTCATTTTGGGAAAGGGTATTATCTTGGTCTATAAAATCTAATATTGCTCTTTGTTCAGGTGCTACATCAAAATCTCTTAAGACTTTAGTTAATGATTGATTTATTTTATTTGCTGTTTGTGCAACTCTGTAAGGTACAGAGAAATCTTTTAATTTTTTCATAAAAACTCCTTTCTATATAGTTGCATATACAACTTTATAAAGAACTTAAACAAAGGATAATAAAAAATCTGTCTATAAAATTGTAATTAAAAAGTCATCTGAAAAAACTTAAAAGCAATTTTTAGATAATATCACATATAGAATTTAATCACAAAAAGGTTTCTTATGGCAAAAATTGCAGTTATTGGTGCAGGGAAATGGGGTCAAGCCTTACAGTTTGCACTTAGCCAAAATCAAGAGTGTCTTATCACTTCAAGAACAAAAAGAGATATAAAAAATTTTGTAACTTTAGAAGAAGCTCTAAATTGTCAATATCTAGTAATTGCTATACCTGCACAACAAATAAGAGAATGGTTAGAACAAAACTTTAAATATACAAAAGGTCAAAAAGTATTAGTGGCTTCAAAAGGTATTGAAGCAAGTACAGGTGAATTTTTAAATGAAATTTATGCTGAATATGTACCTGAAAACTCAATTGGTTTTATTTCTGGTCCATCTTTTGCTGCAGAAGTTATAAAAGGTCTACCTTGTGCATTAGTTTTAAACTCAACATCTAAAAAAGTATATGATAAATTTAAGCCTTTTTTTCCAGACTTTATAAAAGTATATTATAGTGCTGATGTAATAGGTGCAGAGATTGCAGGAGCATACAAAAATGTTTTAGCTATTGCAAGTGGAATTTGTGAAGGTTTACATTTAGGAAATAATGCAAGGGCATCTTTGATATCAAGAGGTTTAGTTGAGATGCAAAGATTTGGTAAAAGATTTGGAGCAAAGAAATCTTCATTTATAGGATTAAGTGGTGCAGGGGATCTGTTTTTAACTGCAAGTAGTACACTTAGTAGAAACTATAGAGTAGGCTTAGGTTTAGCTCAAGGGAAATCCTTAGAAGATATTTTAGAAGAGCTAGGAGAAGTAGCAGAAGGGGTAAAAACAGCTGAAGCGATATTTAAACTTTCAGATGAGTATACAATCTAT